>JAMPCZ010000100.1 GCA_023665935.1 Muribaculaceae bacterium
TAAAAAGCTGGATTGCTTCAGTCGTAAACTCCTTCGCAATGACGACCCAGTTGCAAGATTATCGTCACCCTGAACTCGATTCAGGGTCTATCCAATTTGATGGAAAAGCCCTACGGGGTAAACCAGCATTGATAGATTCCGGGTCGGAGCCCGGAATGACAAAAAATAACTATATTGTTGTCATTCTGAGGGCTTTAGCCCGAAAGAATCCAGCCGATAAGTATATATCAAAAGGCTGGATTGCTTCGCATACGCTTGCAATGACAAAAAATAATCCCCCTCGAAATCAGAGAATTGATAGTTTTCCTCGCCCCTTGTGGGAGAGGGGTAGGGTGAGGGGGCAAAAAGTCGCATTTACGCTCGCGGAAGTCCTAATCAGCCTGGGCATAATCGGTATTGTTGCGGCGATGACTATTCCGACGTTAGTAACAAAGATTAACGAACGAGTTGCGAATCATCAATTTCGAGTTGCATATTCCAAGATTAACCAAGCTTTACGATTAGTTATGTCCTCTGAAGATGAAACATTGCCGGCTTGTTATTATGGAAATAATTTTCATTCGTCCGGGAACGCTACACAATGTTATGACTTTTTTGAAAAATTGACACAGCAAATGAAGGTGGTACAGGTTTGTAAAGGTAACGCGTATGCTGATGGTTGTATTCCTAAGTATAAAGGTGTTGATGATATATCTTTAGAGAGAAATCCTAATACCGATTTAGAATACCTAAATCGTAATTGTGGAGGTTATGCAACCAATAGAATATTGAATGCAAGTTATGCCTATGTATTAATCGACGGAACAATTTTGTTTACTTACGGAGCTGCAAATACTCCGCTTTTTGCCATTGATATTAACGGCAAAACCGGTCCTAACAGATGGGGATATGATCTTTTTGGCTTGGGTTTGCTTGAACAATTAAGCGGGGCTGTATCTATATATGGACCTGCAGCTTCGTCGTGTACTCCAGTTGAAGATGGGGGAAGAAGCGCCAATGAAATGTTACGGCAAATTCGTTAACCCCTATAAATATAGTTAATTTTTACTTTTGCAATTTTTCTAATAACCTAACTTTTTCAAATCAAAAACTTTGTTATGTTTTAATACGTATGCGGTAGGACTTCTGCCGTCATCTGGAGAACAGATTTTTCCGTTTCGAATTGCGCATAAACCTTTATCATCTCCCGTTTCGTTGTCTTCCGTATGATAAGGTTGTAATCCTTTGTAGTAATCGTTTTTATATGCTCCGATTCCTATGGGAAAAACATCTATTCCTATTCTGTTTGGCGGAGCAGAATTATTGATATCAATATGACCGGCTATTGACTGTTTATTTGTATCAATTTCAAAATCTACGGAGGCACCATTTGGTAATAACATTTTTACTCCGGAGTAAGTATCTCCTTTTGTAACTCCTCCATATAAGCTTCTTTGCCCGTTTAGAGCGAAGCAAGAGTCAGCAAGCCAATGTTTATTATTATTTTGCCCCTTAAATACTATATCTGAATATTTTATATTTTTTACCAAGTCTTTAAGTGTACATGCCGTAAAAGATTCACAGCCTGAAATGCATGCTGCTACGTCTCCTAAACAATCTAGTTCTTCTTCCCAGCGTTTTTCTGCCTGAGCAAGAATAGAATAGGTTTCTTTAACTTTTGAAACTGTAACGATTTCTCTATATTTGCTCATCAACCCCGGAATCGTCATAGCTGCAACGACTCCGATTATACCAAGAGTAATTAAAACTTCAGCCAAAGTGAAAGCGAAATTTGTTTTGTTCACGGTTTTACGCTCCTTGCAGTTATATTAAAATATATTCTTATATGAAATATATATTCTAAATACAAATAAAAATTTATCATATTTGATAACAGTTGTCAATAAAATATAATTACTATATGGATATTTCACATTGGAACGATAGAGAAATTGTACAGGTATTAATTGCTCGCGGTAAGCTTTCTCAAAAATCCTTGGTAAATAAAATAAAAGAAAAATATGGAAAAGATATTCCTCAACCGACTTTTGCAAATAAATTACTCAGAAATCGTTTGCGTGTTGAAGAATTGCAGCAGATTTGTGATGTCTTGGATTATTCTATAGTTTTAGTAAAAAACAACAAGTAATTCTAAATTTTCGAATTACATTCTCAATCATACATTATTAGTGTCTGATTCTTTTAAAATGTTTTCATATTTTGTCAAATTGTCAATAATATTTTGAACTTCAGTCGGGTTGGTTTCGGCAATATCCTTGTCTGAAAGCCCTTGTTTATGGATTTTGTTTACATTAACAAAATCAGCTTTTGCCTGTACTGCCATTTTCAAGATTTCAGGCATGTTGATTGCGGTCGGGTTTTTACTTGAAAGATTTTTATAATACGTGTCCTCGTAATCGTTATTTAATCGAAGTTTCCAGTTTGTATTATTTTCTTCTCCTGCGATATTGTATGTTTTGTTTATACCGAAAAAGTCGGCAAAAGATATTTGAACTTTTTTACAGGTCAAAAACAGTTCTGCAAATTTTGCCTTAATTCGTTCTGCATCATTGTTTCCTATTTTTTCACAGAAGGTATCTCTTTGCTGTGCTCTTTTAGGGTTGGAATTAAGCAGCCCGGCAAGGTAAAATATATTCCAAGCATCCCCGTTGCGTACCCAGTCTTTTTTTATCATAGAGGTAGCAGGAATTGAGTCGTGCGAGCCAACAAGCCCCCAGTTTTGAGTATCCTTGTAATTCTCTCCGCGTCTGTATTCAAGCTGGGTGATTCCCGGGAGTTTTAATTCATCGTGGTAGATTCGGTTAAATTCGTGGGTTTCTGCCACCAAATCTTCCCAAACCGGCGCGTTTTTATCAAGTCCGTGTTCGGTTAGTGTCGGCAGTACTATTTCACTTAAAACTCGTTTATAGTTGCCTTTTGGGTCAATATCATGCATGTGGGAAATGTTATCGCCTTTAAAGTTACTCATATCAATGTCGTTTCCGACAACTTTGACAGAATTTTTATCGTAGATATATGGGTCAACCAGGCCTAATGCGTGGTCGATTCGGATGTTTTCACAGTCTTCCAGTGCGTCGTCCAGCTTTTTCTTTAAATATACGCCGGCTTTGCCTAGTGTTCCGTCAGGTTTAAATAATTTTTCGGGGTCAAGAACGGGAATATTCCATAGCTGCGGACCGTATTTGCCGCCGTAAGGACAGCCCATTCTGTAGTTTTGCATGAATAAATCCTGGTTTGCCCATTCGTCTGCTCTTGAAAATCCTACAAGTAAATCGTTTATGTACTTAAATCCAAGATTGTTCCTGAAATTTTTGTTTTCTTTAATTTGTTTATCTGTCAAAAATTGTGCGAAAATATAATTGTCAAAATCCTGTTTGTTTCGGTGAATTATTTGTTTTGAACGTTCAATTGCGGTTTTGTCTTTATCATTGATTCGGGTAATTAAGTTTTTATCAATCTCGTCCCATTTTGTGAAATCCGGTGTTGCGTAGTTTTTTGCCAAGACATTAAACAGTGCGTCTTTGTATACAACATTGATTTTTTTATTTTTGTATTCTGAAAATTCGTTATTTAGTTGGATGGCTTTTAGGTCATTACTTGCAAGTTTTTCTTTAAAGTTTTTGTTTGCGATACTCATAAGATGATTATGGATAGCAAAGGCATCTTGAAATGATGATTCTGCATAGTTTTTGCCGTTTGGTTTTGATTGGTTCAGGCTTGTTCTGATGTCTTCATCCGATAAAAGTTCGGCGTAATTTGGCTGTGTAAGTTTTTCATAGTCTAAGAACAGATAGTTCCTGGTTGATACTGTTGATTGGTAAGGTGAACGGTGCTGGGTATCACGGATGACACCTATCGGACCGAGTTGATTGGAGTTGAATCCGTGCAAAATTTCAAACGGGATAAACTTAGATGCGGTGGTTCCAAACGGTGAGCCTACACCGTGGTCAAGTTTTCCTTCAGGGTAGCATGTTCCGTGGATTATCATTGCGACTTCTTCTGTTTCCAAATATTTTAATGCCGGTTTTATCGCGTTGTTTTGATAATCTGCTTCTTCGGATTTTGTAAGTTTTCGCCCGAAATTAATGTGTGGTTTAACTGCTGAATTAATCGCTGCAATTTGCATGTTTTATCCCTTTATTTCACCTAACTCCAAATACACTTTCAATTATAATAGTAATATAAATCTGAAAAATAGGAAATTTTGCTTTAGTATTGTTACAAAATTGTAAAAGATAGGGATGTTTCTGTTGTGAATTTGCGCAAAACCTGTTTTTGGGTTAAAATGAGGTATAAGTGTTTATTGGGAGTAAGAATATGAGTAAAAGTGTTAGGTATGAAAATGTATTATCATTATTGGAAGAAATTACTATCCACAATAATGAAAAAGTTTCACTGGGAATTAAGTCTAAATGGGGATGGAATGAGTTTACCTACAAGGGTTTGGGATTGTTATCAAGAAGGCTTGGAGCGTATCTGATTAATGATTTAAAAGTTCAACGCGGTGACAGGTTAGCTATTTTATCTGAATCAAAACCCGAATATGGAGCATGTGTTTTTGGTTCGGTTTTAGCCGGTTTAACTACTGTACCTGTAGATTGTAAGCTGACAATATTTGAGATGAATTCGATATTATCTGATTGCGAACCGACAGTTCTGTTGTGTTCTGCAACTTATGCAGATAAAGCAAAAGAATTGAAAAACAGAATTCCGTCTATTAAAAGCATAATATTAATGGACGCATCCGTTCATGAAAGCAGTGATATCCCGAGTTTGTACTCGCTTCCTGAGAATTATCAGGCTAAATGGGTAAGACGTCCGTTGAGTGCGACAGCTTTTATTATCTATACCTCAGGAACGACAGGTGCTCCAAAAGGGGTTGAAATTACGTTTAAAAATATGCTTTCACAAATGCATGATTTACGTATAGCCTTAAAACAGATATTAGGCAGTGATGAAGATATGAGAATGTTGTCAATTTTGCCGATGAATCATTTATTTGAATTAACGGTAGGATTTTTTATCTTCTTACACCACGGCTATTCTATTTATTATCCGCAAAGCCTTAAACCGAAAGATATTATGGAAGTAATGACCGAGAAAAAAGTCCGGTTTATGATTACGGTTCCTGCGTTTTTAAAACTGTTAAAATTGTCGATAGAGTCTGAAATCAGTAAAAAATCAGCATTAGTAAAATTTATTTTCGGATTGAATTTGAAGTTTGCAAAATTGTTACCGTTAAAGATGAGAAAATATTTGTTCAAGCCTATTCATAACAAATTTGGAGGAGAGTTTTTTGGTTGTATTGCAGGTGGAGCCCCGCTTGATTCTGCCGTTGGTGAATTTTTTGAATCAATCGGCATCAGAGTGTATCAGGGATACGGATTGTCCGAAACCAGTCCTGTTGTTGCAGTAAACAGAGGTAAGTATATTGATAACAAATCCGTTGGACCTGTTTTGGATTCTTATGAAGCAAAAATTGATGAAACGACGGGTGAATTGTTACTCAAGGGTCCGTCAGTTATGAAAGGGTATTATAAGCGGGAAGATTTGACCTCTGAAGTTCTTGATGCTGACGGCTGGCTGCATACAGGTGATATTGCAAGAATTAATAAACACGGACTTATTTATATAACAGGTAGAATAAAAAATATGATTGTTCTGTCAGGTGGTAAAAAAGTTTTTCCGGAAGAGGTTGAAACCGTATTGGAACAAAGTAAAAACTTCGCGGAAGTCTGTGTTTGCGGAATGGCAAGAAGTTTTGGAGAAAAGGATGGTTGTGAAGAAATTGTTGCTATTATTGTTCCAACCGAGGATTATGCTTCAAAATTTGATGATTTTACTCAGCTTGAAGCAATTGTCAAGGAGGAAGTTAAACATCTTTCAACCCAGCTTGCTCATTACAAGCGTCCGATAAATATTGTCGTCAGGGTAGAAAGTTTGCCAAGAACTACTACAAGAAAATTAAAACGCCAAGAAATAAAAAAATTATTATGTGAGTGTGCAAAATAATTTTTTTGGTGTAGAATTAAGAGGTAAATGCAAGGTACAGATGTAAAACTTTGATAGCATTATGTATCTGAGATTACAATAAACGGTAAATAATACTAGGTTTTCTATTATTATTTACCCCTCGGAGTGTAGTACTCTGCCGAGAAAAATGATTATAACCGGGATGTAGCGCAGCTTGGCAGCGCACTTCGTTCGGGACGAAGGGGCCGCAGGTTCAAATCCTGTCATCCCGACCATTTAAAAAGACCTATTTGATAGGTCTTTTTTATTTGGATGCCAGGATTACATCCAGGCACGCACGCGATTTTTTACGCTTGCGCTAAAAATCAGCTGGCTGCATACCTCTCTCGTA
>JAMPCZ010000101.1 GCA_023665935.1 Muribaculaceae bacterium
GCATCTTAAGTTATTAAGCCCCTGAAACGAGTTCAGGATGACATATTATAGTATTTGGTGAAATTTGCTATATAAGTCCCTGATTTTATCTATTCACTTTTTCACCCTTTTAAGTTATAATTAAGACACGAGAGTTTAATTATTTTTTGAAAGGTTATTTTATATGAACAAAAGTCAATCAATGGGTATGTACGTAATTCTTGCAATTATTATACTTACCTTTATTTCATCAATAGCTATGAAAGGTCAGATAACAGATACATCTGAGATTTCGTATACAAACTTCTTGCAAAGACTTGAAAATAAAGAATTTAACAAGATAGAAAAATTTGATGATGTGATAATCGCAGTACCAAAAGATCAACCTGCACGTAAAAAAGCGGAAGGTGAAAAGAAAAATACTATTTCTCCGTTCTTGAGTAACGAAAATGAAAACGCTCAAGCCCCGTTAAAACAATATAAAGTACAAATCCCCGCAAATGATACTGAATTGATGGATAAATTAAACGCCTCAGAAGCTGACATAACAGTAAAAAAAGCTCCGGAAACAAACCAACTTGCCGGAAACATCGGAACTTTCATTATTGTACTATTTGCCATTATTTCTTTAGGTTTAATGATAAAAGCAATCCAAGCCGGCGGCTCTCAAGCAATGTCTTTTGGCAAAAGTAAAGCAAAAATGCTGCTGGATTCAAAAGTGAAAACAACATTTAATGACGTTGCAGGAATCGACGAAGAGAAAAAAGAACTAGAAGAAATTGTAGATTTCCTTAAAAACGGCGAAAAATATATGAAGTTAGGAGCTAAAATTCCTAAAGGTGTACTTTTGGTCGGACCTCCGGGAACAGGTAAAACCTTAATGGCAAAAGCTGTTGCAGGAGAAGCCAGCGTTCCATTCTTCTCTATTTCAGGTTCTGATTTTGTAGAGATGTTTGTCGGGGTAGGTGCCAGCCGTGTTCGTGACCTTTTTGAACAAGCTAAAAAACACCAGCCTTGTATAATCTTCATTGATGAAATAGATGCTGTAGGACGTCAGCGCGGTGCCGGCTTAGGCGGTGGACACGATGAAAGAGAACAAACTCTTAACCAATTGCTTGTTGAAATGGACGGGTTTGACGTTAACACCAATATTATCGTAATCGCAGCAACTAACAGACCTGATATTTTAGATAACGCTCTGCTTCGTCCGGGTAGATTTGACAGGCAAATCTATATCAACGCTCCGGATGTCAAGGGTAGAGAACAAATTTTGGAAGTTCACGCAAAAAATAAAAAACTTGATAAAGATGTTAACCTAAAAGTTCTTGCAAAAAGAACCCCGGGATTTACGGGCGCAGACTTACAAAACCTGCTGAATGAATCAGCACTTCTTGCCGCTCGCAACAACGAATCAAAAATTTCAATGGATGATATTGACCGTTCAATAGACAGAGTAATTGCAGGGGTTGAAAA
Source organism: Muribaculaceae bacterium (assembly GCA_023665935.1). Lineage (GTDB taxonomy): Bacteria > Cyanobacteriota > Vampirovibrionia > Gastranaerophilales > Gastranaerophilaceae > Zag111. The sequence goes on from JAMPCZ010000101.1 coordinate 1,453, forward strand.
ACGCAGCAAAGTATTAACAGATGCAGATAAAGAATTGACCTCTTACCACGAAGTCGGACACGCTCTAATTGATAAATTACTTCCTGATGCAAATGAGCTGCACAAAGTATCAATCATACCGCGCGGAATGGCTCTTGGGGTAACCTGGACAAGACCGAAAGATGAATCCGTACACGTAAGTAAAGCTAAACTGCTTGCAAAAATTACGGTATCACTTGGCGGACGAGCTGCAGAAGAAATCGTTTACGGCAAAGAGAACGTAAGTACAGGAGCATCTCAGGACCTTATCAATGTAACAGATATGGCTCGTAAAATGGTTACAGCCTGGGGAATGTCAGAAAAACTCGGCACAATGGCTTATGGTAAAAATCAAGAAAATGTCTTTATGGGTAGAGATTTCGGACACCAAAGAGATTATTCAGAACAAGTGGCTTACGAAATCGACCAAGAAATCAAGCGTATTGTCGACGAAAGATATGATCTTGCAAAACAGCTTTTAACAGAAAATCGTGATATGCTTGAAAAAATATCCAAAGAACTTCTTGATAAAGAAACTATCGACGAAAAAGACTTTGAAGAATTGATGGCATCCGTAAAAAACGAAAGAGGTTTTAACGGTTAAGAAATTTATCATTCGGGTTTAAAAAGGCGGCGGGTTAGATAAATCTAACCCGCCGCCTTTTTACCGTTTATTTATAATAATTCATGAACAATTAAAACAACAATCTCACCCGGCGCAATATTTAGCATTATCTTGCCGTTTTTAACCTCGGGCATCGTGGATATTTTAATAGGTAAAACATTTTGACGTTTTGGATTGAATTTAGGAACCTTTACCACAGCTTTCTGAGATTGCTCAAAATCCAAATTACCAATAGTTATAACCTGTTTAATATTATTTGAAAAAGTATAGGCAAAAACACTGCCATGATTTGTTTTTAACGGTGTAAACACCCCTTCATTCAGCACGGGAAGCACACTCCTTTTCACATCATTACCTAGCAGAAAATCATTTTTCAAGGCTAAGTTGTTCCCTCCAGGCATCCTTGAAAAGTTGAAAATATCAAGCTTGCCGCGATGGGTAAAATAAGTATCATCATCAGTATTTGAATTCGGAGCAAGTTTGTTTCCCATTTTGTAAAGATAATCATCACCTGTTTGGAATCCGTCTACATAGTATGAATTTACAGGAAGGGTTGCACTGAGCCAAACTATCATATCACTAAGAGCCGGACCTTTTAAAAGAATCGGGCTGACTTCATCATGGGTTGAGAAACTGCCGATAGAAGATTTCTTCTCCGGATACTTTTTCACCTCGTTCAAAGTTCTTGATACATCAGTATACAAATCTTTTGAATTTTTCCAGTCTTTCACATTAAAAAACGAACCGTAATACCCGTCAAACCCGGCTTCCAAAAGTTTATTATATGGAGTAAAAACCCCATACTCAGAAATTCCGTCAGTCCAGGAATCGGATGATTCCGCAATCCACAAGAACTCAGGATTTTTATCTCTTGAGTATTTTATCAAATTTTTCCAAAATAACGCGGTCTTACAATGTGCAACATCCGCACGGATACCGTCAACTCCGAGAGATATCATATATTTTACAAAATCTTTGTACATATTGTAAACAGCATAATCAATTTTTTCTTCCGTACCTGCGGATAACAATCTTACATCTGTCCAATCCGCAGGAACTACCGGCTCCCCTGAAGGAGAACTGACAAATACATCCGGACGCTGCAAGTACAAATCATATGAAGCACAAGCCGGAACGTCAACAATAATTCTTATCCCGCGCTTATGAGCCTCATCTATAAAAAACTTAGCTTGTTCTTCTAAGGTCAACTCGGAATTCTTGTCATACATATCGGGATTCAAAGAATCAAATCCGGCAGAAGAATACAAACTTCCCGCTGTCCCTAAAGCCTTTAATTTACCGACAGGCGTAATCGGCAAAACATGAAGGGTATTGACGCCCAAATTTTTTAACTCATCAAGCCTGTCTACGGCATTCAAAAAAGTTCCGCGTTCTTCACCGATTTCTTCCTGTATAAACCCGTCACCGTCAATATCCTTTGAATTAAAAGAACGAATATTAACTTCCATAATAACAGTCTCATTATTCAAGAACTTGGTGCGCAAATCATTTTTCCAGGAATCACTTGCACAAAACCCACTCAAACAAGTACTTCCCAGCAAAACTGCACCAAGAAGAATTTTACCAAATATTTTCATTAAACCTCCTCTTACGACAGGCTGAAATATAACCTATTCTACAGGAATCAACAACTCTTGATCAATATTTATACGGTCTAAAGACTTCATATTATTAGCCTTCATAATAGCCTCAGCCCTTGCCGGAGTATATGAACCGTAATTCTTGATAATAATACTTTCGACAGTATCACCGTCTTTAACAATATACTTTTTCATCTTAGAATTTTCAACAGGGGCTTGGGCAGATTCCTGCTGAACTTCAACCGGTTCAGCCACCTCATCTTCCGCCGGTAAAGAAACCCTTGCCTCAACTTCTTCTTGCGCTGCGTTTACCTGCTCATCCAGGCTTTTTTCTACAGAAACAGCAGGAGCGAACAATGCCTTGTTCCCGATATGCAAAGATTTACCTGATTTAGTAAACACCAAACCCAAACAAACAAAACAAACAACCGATACCAAAACTCCGGCGACAAACCCCGATAGAATATAAGCTGTCGGAGAATCAGAACTGAATTGGGTAGCCTTGAAATTCTGCCATAATAAGTCAATTTCCTGTGCCTTATTTGCAAAAGAATCATCGGATTCAGCTACAGACTCCTCAGGTCTTACATATTCACCCAAAGCCTCTTCGCTCGGATTTTCCTTAGCCAAAGCTTCTATAACTTCAATAGATTCTTTCGAAAGTGTTGATCTTCTAATTGTCGAACTTTTCATTTTACTACCTCACAATCCCTAATAATAGCAATAATAGCACGAATGAAGCTAATATTCAAGCAAATGTAAACTTTTAACAAAGAGTATACAAGCCGCCCAAAATTTTGTCATTCTAAACTTGATTCAGAATCTTAAATCTTTGGGCGGGAATATCTCACTAAAAAAGCCGATAATCTTGCGACTATCGGCTCCAAACTCTTTTAAAAACTAATTACTTACCAGCAACTGTTTCTCTGAATTTTTTACCTGCAGAAAATGCAGGAACAGTTTTAGCAGCGATTTTCAAAGCTGCACCTGTTTGAGGGTTTCTGCCTGTTCTAGCAGCTCTCTTACGAGATTCGAAAGTACCGAAACCAACTAAAGTAACTTTTTTACCTTTAGAAACTGTTTTTTGGATAGTGTCTAAAGCAGCTGATAAAATGTCCGCAGTTGCTTTTTGTGAAACTTTTGCTTTTTTTGATACTTCTTTTACTAATTCTTCTTTGTTCATTACGAACCTCCTTCTTCCTTTTTCCCACGGAGAGTAACCATATTCCGCAGTATTTGTGTAATCGACTTATTCATTATAACACTTTTTACAGTAGTGTCAAGGGTTTTCAGGAAAAAACTTCTGAAATTTCTTGTTATTTCTTAGATATACCGATAGATATATACCAAAACCCGCGCTCTGAAAGCGTTTAAGACTCCTGATTAAGCTTTGCAAATTTCACATTTTGGTAGAAATACTGCAAAATTTGATAAGCATTATAGCCTTCTTTTGCTAAATTATTGGCTCCATGCTGCGACATACCAACACCATGCCCGTTTTTTTTGACATTATCATCAAAAGACGGAACAGAGCGCAGATACGGAACATTACCGCCCCAAGCGGAAGCAGATGTTTGACCGCCCGCGGAGGCTGAATAATATGCGGAGATAATCTGCATATCATATGTCAGAACCAGCCCGTGAGTTTCTTCAACAGCCTTGTTTGTCTTATTGGTTTCAACCGAAGCTCCGCCATATGCCTGATCTTCTGTATTATCTTTCAAATCATATCCGTGTTTTGCCTGTTTACCCAAATTCGCAAGAGCAAAACTGCGTGCTGCAATTGCCTGGGCTTTCAGAGCTTCAAATTCCCACGACGGTGACATCTCAGATGGAACAACACCTTTCAGATAGCTTTCCAAATCCACATCATTTATCACTGTCAATTTGCCATTGATATTTTTAATCATCAATTTTCCATGATACCATTTACCTTTTGTACTGACAAAACCGTCTTTATCCGGTCGCAAAACAACCCCTGATGAACCAAGAGTATAATACTTACCTCCGGCTTTGATTGCGATATCATTCGTTTTATACGGAACAAGATAGTATCCTTTCATCGCAGTTGTTGTGCATACAGTCTTATTAGTTTTAATATCAATAAGACGACCATCAACATTTGTGCCGATACCGGCTTCTTCAACCTGAGTCAGTAACCCGATTTTTATGGCATAACTCGGATTTGTAACGAGCAAATTAAATAATATTATGACAAACGTAATTATAATCTTCTTCATAGTCTTTATTCTAGCACTTTCTCAGGTTTTGTAATAGCCCAAAAGTATGATTTTACTGCTCTTGATAGATTCTTGTGTAGTTCCAATAGCTTCTGAACACCTTTTTCACATAAGTTTTTGTTTCTTCGTAAGGAATCTGCTCCACAAACTCATCAATATCCAAACAATTTTTCATCTCTGATTTCCATTTTGAAACAGATCCGACTCCGCCGTTATAAGCGGCAACCGCGTATACTTCATTATTTTCAAGCATATCTTTCAATGTTGAAAAATAAATATTACCAAGTTTGATATTAAGTTCCGGATTGAGAAGATATTGCGTATTAAAACTTATATCATTTTTCTGCCCGATTTCGTGAGCCGTAGCAGGCATAAGCTGCATCAAACCGATTGCACCC
>JAMPCZ010000102.1 GCA_023665935.1 Muribaculaceae bacterium
ATGTGTTTCCGAATCGGTTTTTCATTGAGCGAAGCATTCTGTAAGACTTGTACTTGTCGCCTTCAAAGGAAATTACCGTATCTACCATATGTTCCAGGATTTTAGGTCCTGCAATGTTGCCGTCTTTTGTAACGTGTCCGATTACTATTGTTGTTATGTTACGTGTTTTGGCAATTTGCATCAATATGTTGCAGCACTCGCGAATTTGAGATACACTGCCGGCTGAACTTATTATCGTTTGAGAATAAATCGCTTGAATACTGTCTATTACAATCATATCAGGTGAAAGCTCTTCGATTTGAGCGCGGATACTTTCAAGGTTTGTTTGGGGGTAAACGTAAAGATTATCGGAGTTAACGCCCAGTCGGTTTGCGCGAAGTTTTAGTTGGCTTGCTGATTCTTCTGCTGATACGTATAAGATTTTTTGACCGTTTTTGGCTAGTTCTCCGCTTGTTTGGAGCAGAATAGTTGATTTTCCGATACCGGGGTCGCCTGCAATTAGTACTAATGAACCTTTGACGAGTCCTCCGCCTAATATCCTGTCAAATTCAGAGATGTTTGTACTTATTCTGACTTCTTCACCTATATGTATATCGTTTATTAAGGAAGGTTTTGTATCATTAACAATACCTTGAGGTGAAACATTTTGCGGTTTTAAATTTGTGTTTTGTATTTCCTCGACAAAACTGCTCCAAGAACCACACTCAGGGCATTTCCCCAAATATCCTGCCGTTTCATATCCACATTGCTGACATATCCATTTTGATTTAACTTTAGCCATTATAATTTACCTATCTTATAAATGTATTTCATTTTGGGAAATCGAGAAAGTTGCACCTGTCGGGTCAAGTATAAATGTGATTGGTACAAATACCTGTTTCCCGCAGGCATTGATTTGCCATTCTTCTTTCCAATATCCGTTTGAAGGTTGTTTTAATATTCGTGTGTTTGCAACTGAAAAGTTTGTACAATTTGGAGTTTTAGTGCCGGCAGCAATATAGGATGTCTTCAGTGTATCTGCTTGCAGTTTTTCGTTTGCCAGCGATTGCCCGGGTAAAGGTAAAGTGTTTTGAGCCCAGGCTATACAGCCAACTACAATTCCAATTAATATCAGTAATAACTTTTTCAATATTTTCTCCTTCCTAAATTTAAGGATTTCCAAAACCCTTTAAAGAATCCGGATATAGTATTTTCATGAAGAATCGGTGCCGACTCGTAATAATTTTTGTAGTTGTCTATAATATTTTGCGGGACGTCTTCTCCTCTATCTAAAATATACGACAAAAATTCGATGTAGTCATCCTGTTCTTCTTTGTATATTTCATCACGCCTGCGGATATCTTCGTCTGCTTCATAATGAATAAGCGCGTGATAAGCCGCAACAAGACTTTCATCTGTTGTATCCTTCGGGTATAAAAGTAAAGCTTCTCTAACGCATTTCCGCCCGATACGAACCTCTCGCAGCAAATTTGCAACAAGTTTCCTATCGCTTAAATTATTGTTCATAATTGATTACTTAACTAAAATTTCAACCATTTCGCGTTCAATAAAACGCATCATATCAGCGTAGTTGCCGTCAAAGAAATTGTCAGTAAATTCTTTTAGCATATCTAACGCCATTTCTCTTCTGTCCATAGTAGTTTTGTAGAAGAATTTTTTACCGACTTTGTATCGGACCAGGATGCTTTTAGAAACTAATCTGTCCATAACAGTCTTGATAGTTGTGTAAGCTCGTTGAGTACCGTTTTCGCTTAGCATATCAACAATGTCTTGTATTGAAATATCAAGGTCTTCATTCTGTTCGGTCATGTTCCAAAATGTGTTTAAAATTTCGATTTCAAGAGAACCGCAAGCCATATTTTCCTCCTATAAGTTATAATTACTATAATTGTAATATAAAATAAAAATATTTCAAGAAGTGAATTTAAAAACTTTACAAAAGTATATGTGAAGTTAAAATTCTCAATAAGACCCTGAACTCGTTTCAGGGACTAAAAGCTGGATTGCTTCAGTCGCAAGCTCCTTCGCAATGACGATATTTATCCCTGTCAACTAAAAACAGTCGTGGATTATTGGTATTGGCGGCTCGACCGGGCTTGTAACTATGCTCAGATAAAACAGGCATGCTGCTCAATTTGCGCAACCAAGCCTACAACTTAAAAATCCATTTGCATGAAGTCTTCTTCTTTTTGGAAATTTTTACGTTTTGTCCGTAATTTTTCGTTTTTCTTTTTTGTTTTTTCCGGAATATTGCGGTACGCATTATCTACAGATATTTTTGAGATGATTTTACTGTTTTTTCGGTCATAAAAAGTCAGCCAGTATTTACGGTTTATGTTATCTACTGCAAAAGATACCTGTTCTACGAGTTTATCTCCGGGCTTAATTTGTCTGAACATAAGTTTGGTGTTGCCAAAAATAGACGGACTGTATTTAACATTGTAATCGTTAACCAGTGACATATCAAAGCCTGAGAGTGTTTTGTCGGACATGTTTGAAATAAGTACGGTCAGAGTAATAGTATTAACTTCTCCGAATGGGTCTTTTTCGTGTTTTACATCATTTATGCTTATATTAAGTCCGTCGTATAAAATTTCTTCTTGTTTTAGTGCTTCTTTCTTGTATACAGGCAGGTCTATCGGGGTGTTAATCCTCACTTTTATTTCATCGCCCGGGGCGATGAGGACATGGTTCCCTTTTCTGATAAGAGCAACTCCGAGTCCTGCAACTCCGCCGATTGCGGCACCTCCGGCAAGGGTGTAGCCTTGAGATGCAATTGCAGCTTCAAGTCCAAGCCAATTGAGAGCCATTAGTCCGCCGACAGTTCCGCCGGCCATAGTGTAGCCGAAATCTTGAGCAACTATTTTTGCCCCTTGCGTTATTGGGTGGAGTTTTGTGGTCATTTTTCCTTCGATTGGGATTTCTCTGCCGTCAGGCGTGACAATGTAGTCAAATCCCAGTTCCATGGTGGCTTCTTTTCCGAATCTTCCCGGAGCGGTGGTGTTGCTGAGTTTTCCGTGGGCGAGAGAGCCTTTGGGGATAATTATTCCTTTATCACCGTAAACGTCATCGGTAACTTCGGCAAAAAACTCATCACCTTCTATGGAGTAAGAAGAGTCCAGGACTTGAGAAACCGTCATGTTAATGATTTCTTTTTTGTTAAGTGTTTCTACTTTCCCTGTGAATAATTCATCCTGCATCTGCTGAAATTCACCGGTTTCGGTTACTGAACCTTTCAGGGGTTCTGCTGATACAAGTGCTCCGAGGTTTAGCCCAATCAGGGTTGTTAAGAGTATAAAGCTCAATGATTTTTTCATAACAATATTCTACAATTAATTTTGTTGATTTTCGACTTCTTTAGCCATTTCTTCTATAAAATTAGTAATTTTTGCAGCTTCAAAGCTAGAGCAGGAATTCCAAATATGAGTTGCACGAGGTTCACTAAGCAGCGGGCTCGGATAGTCGTTGCTGCATTGACCTTTAAGCATATTTTTTGTTCCGTCCGGACAAGATGTAAAATGCGTACAGCAGCTGCAAATTTTCAGAATCAAGCCATAATCTTCCATTTTTGATTTTAGTTGCTGTAAAGCATCAATCATTCTTATGTGCGGAGCTGTCGTATATTTTTTGTTTTTGTAGATAAATCGGATTTTAGAAAGTCCGTTTTCTGTTGAAATAAATTCCAGCTTACAGCCTCTGTCCCCGTGTTTTGTTTGAACCAATACATCTATAACGAGTTTGTCGACTTCTTTATCTGAGTTTGCGCCCAGTTTTTTCAGTAGAAATCTGATTGGCGGGAAGTTTTTGATAATATGACAGATGGAATATGCCGGATAAAGTAGTAATAACAAACTTTCCAGGTTTGTCAGCTTTGCGTTGACAAGACTTATTCCAAATGCTGCCAGTAACAAACCTGCCGTAAATATTACCACACGACATTCGACGATGAACGGGTAGTGGTATGAATATGTGATGAGCAGAGCGTAAGCTGCAAGTAAAAACCAGCAATTCGGGTTCAATAAAGAACAGATGTGTTCAATGAACGGGAAATTTATTGTTTTTAAATTCTTGAAGTTTGTTTTCAGCAGATTAAATCGCTTAGTTAACCTTGGTTTTTTAAACAGGCAATCCTGTCCAAGTATGTATGATTGAATATTCGGATTATAAACGCATTTATGTCCATTTTGGGATAGCAGCAGGCTGAATTCCAGCTCGGTGTTAATATCTTTAAAGTTTACGCCGTTAATATCTTCAAGTGCAGATTTCTTGATAATAAACAGTCCTGAATCAACCTGAGTTGCTAAGCCCAAGAGTGTTCGAGCCTGCTTGAAGAAATTTGCCTGATATTTTTTGTAAACGGCTTTAATCTTGTCAACGATATCAAGGTTCTCACGGTTAATGTTAAGTTCTCCGGTTACTGCATCCGCTTTTTGAAGTGTAGCGTTAGCAAGGGTTAAAAAGTCCGGGTCAATTTTTCGGATTCCGTCAATAAAAATATAAGAATCAATTGTATCATCTTTGTTTAATTCTTCCAATAGCATAGATATTGTTTTGTTTTTTCCAAGGGTTCCAACATCCTGCACATTCATAACGTGTACAAAATTATCACGTTCAAAAAGCTTTTCGGAGCCGTCGTTACAGTCGTCCAAAATTGCATAAACCCTAAAGTTTGCGAGCGGATAATCCTGCATCTTAAGTTGTTCAACAAGTTCTTGCAGGCAATCTTTATGGTTATGGCTGTATATTATTACGGCAAAATTATTTCTTTCGTTGTCAAATCTTGAGTACTTTCTCTCGATTGAAAATGGTTTATCTTTCAGGTTTCTTGCAGCTAAGATTAGAAAGTAAACGGTATATATGATTACATATAAGTATACGATGTATAAAATAATTTCCATAAAAATTCCCCTTGTTTCTATCTATTCTACAAAAAACAGAATAAATTTCAAATTATTACAAATCTAATTGAATTGCTCCTTGCCGAAAAATTCGTATTTCGTTCTGAAAAACTCCGACAACTGTTGATTCCAGCCCCTGTGCAGGGTGGTTGTAATCTTCTATAATCAAATCAGCAAGCCCCGTCATATTTTCGATAGCTTGTTCGTAAGTTTTTGCTGATGGCTGGTGGGAAAGATTTGCACTTGTAGTTGCAAGTACGTGACCCGGTACGACTTCGCAAATTTGTCTGAATACTTCATTATTCGGAACCCTGATTCCGACAGTAACCATGTTTGAGGTTATATAATCTGGAGTGTTGTCGTTCTTCTCCGTAACTATAGTTAATGCTCCCGGAAAATATTTCTTGATTAATTGCTGTCCGATTTTTGGTATCGGTTTTACGTAATCAAGAAGATGATAAATTTCATTAGACATTAGTATCAGAGGTTTTTGGGCTTCTCGTTTTTTTATATCGTATATTTTTTTTACTGCTTTTTCGTTGTTTGGAAGGCAGCCAAGCCCCCAAACCGTGTCTGTAACATACGCAATAACTCCGCCGTCGTTTAAAACTCTAATTATTTCATCTTTTTCTTTAAGCATACTCTTCCTCCATATTTATTATAGCAGAGAATTTGACAAAAGTACGCAGATTTAATAATATAGTATTGTGCAAAATTTTGAATTAGGAGAGAAATATGCTGAAACTCAATAATATCAAGAAAATCGGGGGGGGGTAACCTTTTAAGGTTTGTCTTTCCTACATTTGCCGAATTTAAAATTATCTGCCCCTTGACGGGGGAAGCGGATTTGTGTACGGACGGAGCGGAGCTCCTAAAACGAAACGCCACGAGCGAAGCGAGAGTCGAACACGCGTCGGCAAGACGTTGAGTCTTGACGCAAGTGTGAGCGGTGGCGTTTATGGCGAGGCGCAGAATGTAACCGAAGGCGAAACTCTGAGAGCGTGGAACAAATCCAAGACACGGGGCACAATGCTACCAATTAATGAGAATAATGAGCAATTAACGCGCTCCGCGGGGACGGCTTCGCCGTGGAATCGGAGTATAATGCGAGGTTGGGGCTACTGTCATTCTGAGGGCTTTGCCCGAAAGAATCCAGCCTATAATTTAAAAAGCTGGATTGCTTCAGTCGTAAACTCCTTCTCAATGACGATAAATAGTCATTCTGAGCGAGGCGAAGAATCTCATAAATTAATCCCCGCCCCTTGTGGGAGGGGAAGTAAAGGGGAGGGGGTCAAATTTGAACACCTTGATAACGATACAATAGTTCCCCCTCTAAATCCGAGAATTGATAGTTTCCCTCGCCCCTGGTGGGAGAGGGGTAGGGAGAGGGGTAGGGAGAGGGGGCAAAAAGCCGCGTTCACTTTAGCGGAGGTATT
>JAMPCZ010000103.1 GCA_023665935.1 Muribaculaceae bacterium
AATAATAAAAAGGATTAAACCCTCACCCTACCCCTCTCCCTAGGAGAGGGCATAAGATACTGTCATTATTATACCGAATCCCGAAATAACTTACCAAACAACTTTTTCAATCAGTTCTATTTCGTATCCGTCAGGGTCTGTTATAAACGCAATTCTCGTACCTTTACCATTCAAATCATATGGCTCATAAAGATATTTATATCCTAAATTTTCCATTTTTTCAGTAAATTTTTCCAATGATTCAACAGAAAAAGCAAAATGTCCGAAACCTGAACCAATATCATATCCGTTTTCAGGAGTTTCATCATTTACTGTAAGTTCAATCTGTGCAGTATTATCTTCATCTGTTAAAAAATAAAGCCAGCAATCTTCAAGTCTTTTTTTATGGTCAAGTTTCATATTCAAAAGTTCAGTATAAAATTTCAAACTCTCTTCAATATTTTTTACTCTTATCATTGTATGTAAAAATTTCATAATAAATAATCCTTTCTTTGAAGAAAATGATACCATGAAATTACAATAAAAAATAATAAAAATTTCCTCTTTTTTGTTAAAAGTCTTTATTAATATATAACAATATAATATATAAATATATTAATATTAATTATAGTCATGATAGTAATGTTTAAATATTTGTAGAAAACTCCTGAAACTATGAATATATAATACTTACAGCCTGTTTATAAATTGTAGAAAACTTTTATATTTTTTTAGATAAATTGTTCAAAAGTTTTTTTATAAAAAATAATATAAATATTCATGTAGAAAACTAAAAATTTTCTACATTTTTTCTACATAGTTTTCTACAAATTTATAGTATAATTAGGTTGAAATTATTTGATGTGGAGATTTTTATATATGGAATTAAGACAAAAATTTTTTGATATATTAAACACAATAAAGATTTTTTGTAATAAACATACTGAAGGTTTGACTATATTTGGGCTTGCGGTAGTTTTTTATTTTATATTTTTTCACGGAATCGGTACATATTCATTGATGGACGTTGATGAAACTCGCTATGTTGCAATGTCACGTGATATGTTTTTATCAAAAGATTTTTTGACTTTATATTTAAACGGTGAATACTTTTTTGAAAAGCCTCCGCTATATTTTTGGCAGGAATGTTTGTCATTTTTTATATTCGGCGGAAAAATAAATGAATTTACAGCAAGGTTTCCTGTTGCATTATTAGGTTTTATGTTTTCATTTATTGTTTATTTTACGTCACGAAAACGTATTAACAGAAGATTTGGTGTGTTCTCATCACTAATCCTTGCAACATCTTTAGAATTTATAATGCTTTCAAAGTACGCAATTTTGGATATTGTTTTAACTTTTTATATTGGGCTTGCACTGGTTTGTTATTTCCAGGTTTATTTTTGCCGGGAACAAAGTAAAAAATTCTATTGGTGGGCATTTTATATATTTTCAGGACTTGCCGTAATGGCTAAAGGTATTCCGGGATTTATAATTCCTTTTGGAACGGTATTTTTTACATCTATTATGGCAAAAAGATTCAAGGAAATTTTTAAGCCGATATTTATAATCCCCGGCGTAATTTTGTTTTCATTAATTGTTTTACCTTGGCATATTTTAATGCTAAAACTTCATAATCCGTTATTTTTTAACGAATATATTATGAAACATCACATTCATAGATTTTTTAATGTATCTAATGATGATATTGGCAGGAAGCAGCCGTTTTATTATTATTTTTTAGTTGTCTTATGGGGATTAATTCCGTGGGTATTTTCAATGATTGCAGTTTTTGTTGAAAAACTCAAAAATTTAGAGAAACAACATTATTTTGAAAAAATTAGGAATTTTGATTTTTATTCATTGGATAATGTTCATAAACAGCTTGCATTATGCTGGGTTTGTGTAATATTTATAATGTTATTTTTCTCGGCTTCAAGTACAAAATTAGTGACGTATATTCTGCCGATTTATTATCCTCTATCCTTAATTTTAGGTTTGATGTGGAAAGATTATGCGGATAAAAAATTACACGAAAAATCTATAAATTTATCGGTTAAAGTTTTTGGCTGGTTCTGTGTAGTATTTGGGGTTGCTGCAATGTTTACTCCGTATTTTTTACCTATGCAATTGGAAGACGATATAGCTGAGATGAGATGGTTTGCGTTAATATGTGTTTTGATTTTTGGTATCGGAACACTATTACTTGTAAGATACAAAAAATACCTTGGCGTTTTTGTTTTTTATGTTTTATTTATGACGGTTGTATCGGCGTTTATTACAGAAGAACTTTATGAAGTTGATTACAGATTTGGTCAGCAGGAGTTGGTTCACTATGCAAGGTATGCAAAACAAAATGATTTAACTATTTCAACGTTTGGTTTGACTCATAAATATTCACTTCTTTTCTATAACGATGAACGTGTAGATTATAATGAAGATATGGATCAAAACAAAAATATTGTCAGCGATATAAAGAAAGATTTAAAACGAGAAAATAATGTTGTTATTATAAGAAACAAAGATATGAATTATTTAAAAAATGTAAACTATCAAATCATTGAAAAAGGCAGACGTTATTCAATGATAAAAGGTAAATAATTATTAAGAATTTGTTACAAATTAGTTGGATTTATTAAATTTTTTCTGACAAAAAGTCGTAAAAAAGAATAACTAGAGGCGAACTATGTCAGAAAATGTAAATTTTGGCAAAGCATCAGGTATATTTTTGAATAACCTGAAAGGCGGGCTGAAACGAGCAAATCTCCAATCAGAAGAAATGAAATCTATCTTTGACAAGGTAGATACGGACAAAAACGGCATTTTAGACGACAATGAAGTAAAAAATTTCGCCCAAAATTTAGATAATAAGAAGCAAGACAATATCCTTGATAAAAATGAAGCTAAGAATTTCATAAAAAGTTTTGGGTTAATGACAATGAAATCAAGCGGTGAAACCGTTGATATGAACGCGAATTTTGTAATGCAATTTTTACAGGAAATTCAGGCTAATACTGATGAAATTTCATCTACAAGACAGTTTACGGATATGCGCGGCAGTTTTGTAGAGATTACAAATAACGACGGTACGATAGAAACTATTAATACCGATGACAAATCCTCTGTAAAAGTCAGCAAGGATAATGAAGGTAATACAGTAGAAGAACATTTTGACGCTGATAAAAAACTTTTAAGTAAAACTGTGACTGATTCTAATGGTAATGTGGAGGAAATAACTTATTCTGACAATGGCACGCCTGCCAGTAAAACTATTAAAGAAGCCGGGGGAACTTCTGTAACGACTATCCAATATGATGAAAGCGGTCAGCCTCAAACAAAAGAGGTTAAACGCGGAACAGTGACAAGTAATTACGAATACACAGAAGACGGTACGGAACGTTTAACTTCAAAAGTTGAAAACCAAGGAAATGATGTACTTGAAAAAACAACGACTTATTCATATGCTCCTGACGGTACGGTGACAAAAAATATCAGACAAGCAGGAAAAGAAATTACTCAAATTCTTCTTGATGGTACTGATTTACTGAATGAAGTAGTTGTTGAAGGTGGTAAAACGACTTCAACAATGTTTAATGAGGAGGGTAATAAGACTTCTCAAAGTGTAACGATTGACGGTCAGACTTACCAAGTAGAATATGACGGTAACGGTAACACTTATATCACTGTTCAAAATAATGAAAGTGCTACAGCTATTGTTAATAAATTCGGTAAAGGTCAATTCAGTGTTCAGGATTTGTTGAATCTCAATAGCGGTAAAGTTCATGGCGGCGGATTTTTGGTTGGTGAAAAAATATTAATACCTACCGAATTAGACGCTGATAATCCGGCATTACAAAGCAGGGCATCAAGTGAACAAGCCGTTAATACTTATAGTACGGTTGCTGCTCCGCTGCTTCAAGAAGTTGATAACAGAAACGGTAATATGATTCAAACAACATACAATGATTGTAATACGTTTGAAGAAGTTGCCAAAAAACTGTATGAACAAGAAGGTGTTTCAAATCCTTCATCAGAGCAAATACGTTTGCGTACAAATGAGTTGAAAGAATTAAACCCATCTGTTCAAGACGGTAGTGTAAGAGATCAAAACCTTAATGTAACACTTGAATCAAGAACTTATAATCAGCATATGCGCGCAGAAGCACAGCAGCAAGCTCAACAAACAGCAAATGAAACTAGAGCTCAAAGAGCTGAAGCAAAACGTATAGGTCTTGATATATATAACTATTGCGGTTCACATGCTATGGCTGCCAATGATGCTGATTTTCTTGCAATAATGGACAGAATTACACCTGATAATGTTATGGAAGTTTTGAACCAATATGATAACCTTCAAACCAAAATAAGAAATGAAAAACGTGACCAAAATTCAATGAAAATGAATGTAAGTTTTACCTCACTTGTTGATACAATAAACTCCGAGTGGGGTAACAGTAAAGCTGCATTAGGAAAAATTATAGATAATTTAGAACAAGCGGCAAGAAATGCAGGTGTTCCTGAAGACAGAATCAAGCAAGATGTTAATGGCTTTAAGGCTAATATGTCAAATACAAAAGAAATGGAACGTTATTTGAATGATTTAAGAAATCTTATAACATCTGCTCAAAATATGAACGGTTCGGCAAGTATTAATGAAACAGAAGCAATGAATATACTTGCAAGTGATGCGGTTGAAATGAACGAGGTTGTTCAGAATGAGTATTCTGCTGCAAGAGCGGAAGATACTTGGGAAGCTAAAACAGGTGATGTTGTTTGCGGCTGGTTTGGCTGTAAAACAGTTGCTGATATGGATAAAGAATTAGATAAGTACGATGCGGATATTCAAGAATTAATAAGATTACAAAAAAATGGCGATATTGAAGGGTTCAAAACTCAATATAAAAACGTATTCGGGGTAGATTTTAATCCTGAATTGCTTGAAGCACGAGAAAATGCTATGCAGAAATTAGAAGAAGCTGCAGTGTATGAGAGTGCAAATAAAACATTCCAGTTAATGAGTATGACATTAAGTGAAAGAAATTTCGGTGGTAGTGCTGAAAACATGTGGTATGAACTTTCAATGTGTTGCCATGGTATGAGTGCCGGTGATATAGAAGCTTCAGCTGAAGCTTACGCTCAAGAAATGGGTTTGCCTTTTGAAAGTTATGAAGACAAAAGACGTGCTGCTTTAGAATATGTACATGAGGGTATGAGTATAACAAGTCAAAAATATATAGAAGTCGCCGGAGGTAATATGCCGTTGAGCGAATTAGTAAGAGATGTTCAACAATGTAATGATGCCGCGTTTGGTTCTCATGGTGATAAACTTCCTGATGTTTTGGAATTTAATAAAAATATGAGAACGACCGGTTTTGTTGTAGAAGGTCTTGAAACAGTAGCACTTGAAGTTGCAGGTTCATATATTCCGGGTGCATGTGCTGTAGCAGCGGCAAGAGTTGGAAAATACGCAGCTAAATCATCTCGAATTATGAATATGTATAGAAAAGCACAAACTGCTGTAAATGCTGCAAAAAATTCAAATGTAGGCAGAACCGCAACTAGAATAGCAGCTTCTCGACCGGGTAGAGAAACTATAGATACTCTTGGCGAAGCGACTTATGATGCGGGAAAGGATATATTTAAGGACTTAATAGCTGGTAATGATATAAATATACAAGATAAATTTGTAGATGCGTTAGAGAAGAAGTTAACTGAAAGAATAACTAGAGGATTATCATCAAGGTTAAATAATAATGAAATAACAGAGTTAGCTATGAATATTTATGATGACTTATCTGAATTTTTACCTGAGGGTTATGATTGGAAAACTTGTCAAACATCTTTAGAATCATTGACAAGATATACTTCAAACAGAATAGCAGCTCTGCCAAATCCTTCTAATGAAGATATAAACAATGCAATAAAATATAGTTTGAACAATTATTCTTCTAATAATTTAGCATAATATTTTCCCGTTAAGTTTTATGTCTAAAACCCTTGTATTTATTTCCTTTTCTTAGTTTTTATTCTATACTTTTAGTAAAAGAATTAAGGAGTATAGGGTATGAAGTTCATTATAAGAAAAGAAGATTTATTTAACGGG
The DNA here is from genome assembly GCA_023665935.1 of Muribaculaceae bacterium. GTDB lineage: Bacteria > Cyanobacteriota > Vampirovibrionia > Gastranaerophilales > Gastranaerophilaceae > Zag111. The sequence continues at coordinate 6,083 of JAMPCZ010000103.1, forward strand.
ATTAAGATTGTTGAACGTGCTACTTCTCAAAAAGCTGTTCAGCCTGTTTTATATAACATTTTGATTGAAACACTGGAAAATAATACAGTTCGTCTTACTGCAACAGATTTGGTTCTAACTGTTGTGACAACTGTTGATGCACAAATTGAACAACCGGGTAAAATTACTTTACCTGCTAAAAAATTAAACGAAATCGTTTCAAAACTTGGCAATGATTTGGTTACTTT
>JAMPCZ010000104.1 GCA_023665935.1 Muribaculaceae bacterium
TGCTGAATATCATGATGAAAAATTGAAAGGTCAGCCTGCAACATTCTCAATCAAGATAAATGAAATCAAACAAAGAGTTTTACCTGAGTTAAATGATGAATTTGTTAAAAAAGTTACAGATTTTTCAACTGTTGACGAATTGAAAGCTGATATCCAATCTTATATTGACAATCAAAGAGAAAATATTAAGAGAATCAATGCTGAAAATTCTGTGTTCAGAACTGTCAGTGATTCAACTTCTGTTGAAATCCCTCAAGGTATGATAGACAGAGAAGTTGAATCTTTAAAAGCTGATTATCAACAAAGATTATCTTACCAAGGTATTGATTGGCAAACATTTGTTCAATCTCAAGGTGAAGACTTCCATACTAATTTGGTAGAAGATGCTAAATCAAGAATTAAGAATTCGCTAATAATTGATAAAATTTCTAAAGAAGCAGAAATTAAAGTTGAACAGGCTGATTTCCAAAACAAAGTTTCTCAAATGGCAGGAGCTTATGGAGTCGGACCTCAAGAATTGTTCCAACAGTTTGGTCAAAACCCTGACTTCTTAACAACTTTGTCACAACAAATCGTTAATGATAAAGTAAGAGAATATTTGGTTTCTAACAACAACATTGAATATGTTGAAGTAAAATCAGATAAAGAAGCTGTTGAAGCGTAAGAAAAAGTAGTTATAATTATTAATAAGAAAGGGAATTAAATCATGAGTTTTGTACCTGTAGTAGTTGAACAATCAAGCAGAGGTGAAAGATCTTTTGATATCTTTTCAAGATTACTAAGAGAAAGAATCATTTTCCTCGGAACTGCCATTGATGATATGGTGGCAAACTTGGTTGTAGCTCAGTTGTTGTTATTGGACAGCGAAAATCCTGAAAAGGATATTATGTTATACATCAATAGCCCGGGTGGTAGTGTTACTGCAGGTTTTGCAATTTATGATACAATGCAGCACATCAGAGCTGATGTTTCAACAATTTGTTTGGGACAAGCTGCTTCTATGGGTGCGTTCCTTCTTTCTTCTGGTACTAAAGGTAAGAGAATGGCTCTTCCTCATTCAAGAGTATTGATTCACCAACCTTTGGGTGGTGCTCAGGGTCAGGCAACAGACATTGAAATCCAAGCTGCTGAAATTATTAGAATTAAAAAATCATTAAATGAAATTTTGGCATCAAATACCGGTCAATCAATCAAAAAGATTGAAAAAGATACCGACAGAGATTATATTATGACTCCGCAAGAAGCTCTTGAGTACGGTATGATTGATAAAGTTATCTCTCGTGATATCGTAAAATAACAATTTATGTCATTCTGAGGTTGTAAGATAGGGATTCTTCGCTAAATCTCAGAATGACTTTTCAAATGAAGTCGAAGAATCTCGAAAGTTATGGTGATATTAAATGCCAAAAAACGATGATAAATTAAAATGTTCATTTTGCGGAAAGACACAGGATCAAGTCAAAAAACTAATTGCCGGTCCTGAGGTTTATATTTGTGATGAATGTGTTGAGCTTTGTAATGAAATCTTAGATGAAGAGTTTTTTGAATCAAAAGACAAAGAAGCTTCAACCGGGGAAGGTAATCTTGAAAAATCAGATAAACCTATTCCAAAACCGCACGAAATCAAGGAATATTTGGATCAGTATATTGTAGGACAGGATGATGCTAAGAAGGTGCTTTCTGTTGCGGTATATAATCATTACAAACGTTTGAAACATAATAAAGAAAACAGTAAGGATACTGTAGAGATACAAAAATCCAATATTTTGCTTGTCGGACCTACCGGATCAGGTAAAACATTATTGGCTCAAACATTGGCAAAAATGCTTGATGTACCGTTTGCAGTAGCTGATGCTACAACTTTAACCGAAGCCGGTTATGTTGGTGATGATGTTGAGAATATTCTTTTGCGCTTGTACCAAAATGCCGAATTTGATTCCGCAAAGGCTGAACGCGGTATTATTTACATTGATGAAATCGATAAGATTTCAAGAAAAAGTGAAAATACTTCAATTACCCGTGATGTTTCAGGTGAAGGTGTACAACAGGCTCTATTAAAAATGATTGAGGGTACAGTTGCACATGTTCCGCCGCAAGGCGGCAGAAAACATCCGCACCAAGAATTCATTGAAATTGATACAAGTAATATCTTGTTCATTGTTGGCGGTGCGTTTGTTGGCTTGGAAAAAATCATTGATGCAAGAGCAGGCGAGGGTAATTCTGTAGGATTTGGAGCAAAAGCAGCTTTATCTCAAGCAGAAAAGGAAGCAAATGCTGTAAAAATGTTGAAAAAATTGCAGCCTGAAGACTTGATGAAATTTGGTTTGATTCCGGAATTTATCGGTCGTGTTCCTGTTTATGCGGTTCTTGATCAGTTGAATGAAAAAACCTTGAAAATGATTTTGACCGAACCTAAAAATGCGGTATTAAAGCAGTATCAAGCTTTATTGAAAATGGACGGTGTTGAGTTGGAATTTGAACCTGAAGCGGTTGAGATGATTTCTAAAGAAGCAATCAGACGTAAGACAGGTGCCAGGGCTCTACGTTCTATAGTTGAGGAAATCATGCTTGATGTTATGTATGATGTTCCGGCAAAAGAAAATCTTGATAAATTTGTCGTTACGGCTGATATGGTTAAAAACCGTAAGAATGCCGAAGTTGTGAAACTTCCGACAAAAGATAATACAAGTGAAATTTCAGCATAGTTAATAATATATATTTCTACTCGGCAAATGGTTCCGGACCCCCCGTTCGGTGTACCTGCCGGGTTTTCTTTTGTGTATTATATTTGCAAAAAGTCCGTTTTCATGCAAAAATTAGTAAAAAGGGAGAATTGTTGTGGGAGAGTCAAAAACATTAATCTTAATCGATGGTCATGCACTTGCCTTTCGTCAGTATTACGCGCTTGAGCGTACTAATATGAAGACTAAAGACGGAACTCCGACTTGGGCTGTGTATGGTTTTTTTAAAGCGATTTTTGACTTATTAAAAAACGAAGACTTAAAACCTGATGCTATAGGGGTTGCGTTTGATGTTTCTCATCACACTTTCAGAACCGAGATGTATCAGGATTATAAAGCCAACAGAGAGGCTATGCCTGATCCGATGCGGGTTCAAATGGAACTCATATATGAAGGTTTGAGGGCTTTTAATATTCCTATTTATACAAAAGAAGGCTTTGAGGCGGATGATGTTATCGGTACTATTTCAAGACGAGCATGCGAACTTGGACACAAGGTTTATATCTTAACAGGTGATCAAGATTCTTTTCAACTGATTGAAAAAAGCCGCTGTGTTACGGTAATTATTCCGTCAAAGGGTGAACTTATTGAGTATGACTGGGATAAGGTATATGAAAAATTGGGGGTTTATCCTAATCAGGTCATTGATTATAAAGCTTTGCGCGGTGATACGTCCGATAATATTCCAGGAATTCGCGGGATTGGTGAAAAAACTGCGGTTAAACTTTTGGCGGAATTTGGAACGGTTGATAACGTTTTGGCTAATGTTGATAATATTTCAGGAAAATCTGTTCAGGAAAAAATCCGTACCGGGGTTGAGTCTGCAAACTTGAGTAAAACTCTTGCGACAATTGACCGATTTGTCGATATTCCGTTTGATTTTGATAAAACAAAAATAGAATTGCCTGATATTACGCACGTTACCGAATTTTTGCGTCGTTTGCAATTTTATACATTCTTAAAAAACATTGAATTTATATTGAAATCGTTTGATAAAGATATAAGCGGTGTAAATTTATTTTCAACTAAAGATATAAAACCTGAATCTGAGCAAACTCAGTTGAGCATGCTGCTTCCTGAAAATCAAGGCGGGCAGTTAGGATTATTTGCGCAGGCTGTTCAGTCTGAGGTTAATAAGGTTTCTATTGATTATAAGGTTAAGTTGATTACGGATAGTGCTGATTTTGAAGAATTAATCAGTATATTATCTGAGAAAAAACTTGTCGGGTTTAAGTTTTTTGCCGATTTTGAAAACGCTGTCAAGTTTAATCTTTATGGTGTTTCTATCGGGTATAACGAGTCTTTTTCATTTACGGATAAGCTGAATGTTGCGGATAGTCCAAGCGAAACTTATTCATACTATATTCCGTTTTCTCACAATCTGGAAACTCAATTGTCCGCGGAGTTTGTGATGACTGCTTTAAAACCGGTATTTGAAAATTCATCAATCTCAAAAATTACTCATGATGTAAAAGTTGAAGATTGTATTTTGAAAAACTTTGGAATTAAGTTGTCTAATGTTGTTTTTGATACCATGCTTGCCTGCTATATTAAGGATTCCAATGCTAATTCGACATTTGATATTCAGTGTATGGAGCAAATTAATCATATTTTACCGACAATTGTTTCAACTTCAAAAAAATCAACTTTTGCAGACCAAAGCATAACTGAAGTAACAAATTATACCGGAGATGTTTTAGCCAGTTTGTTTGAGCTTTCTAAATTTTGGAATAAAAAATTAGAGTTGCGAGAATACAAAATTCTCAGAGATATTGAAATTCCGCTTGCGCATGTTTTGGCAGATATGGAGTATGACGGGGTTACTATTGATGAGGATTACTTGAAACAGTTGACCTCTCTATTTGACAGACACCTGAACAGGCTTGGATCAAAGATTTATGATTTGGCTGGTGAAGGTTTCAACATAAATTCTCCAAAACAGGTGGGAGAAATCCTGTTTGAAAAATTGGGACTAAAAGGTAAAAAGAAGCGGGGTAAAAATAAAAATTCCACCAGTGCAGAGGTTTTGGCTTCTTTGGCTGAAGAATACGAAATTGCCGGCTTAATCCTTGAATATCGTAAATATTCTAAGCTTAAATCAACGTATACAGAGGCTTTGCCATTGTTGATTGAATCTAAAGATAATCGTATTCACACCACATATAATCAAACTGTTACTACAACAGGCAGGTTATCTTCTTCTAATCCGAATTTACAAAATATACCGATTAGAACGGAAGAGGGGAACAAGATCCGTCGAGCATTTGTCGCAAAAGACAGAGAAAATTATTTAATTTTGTCTGCTGATTATTCACAAATTGAGCTGCGTATTTTGGCGCATGTTTCGGGTGATGCGAACTTAATTAATGCTTTTAATTCAGGTATTGATGTTCATACATTAACTGCATCAAAGGTTTTTGATGTTCCGGTTGAAGATGTTACAAAAGAAATGCGCTACAAGGCTAAGGCTGTAAATTTCGGGATTGTGTACGGACAAAGTAAATACGGGTTGGCTAAAGCTTTGGGTATTAACGCAAATGATGCGGATATATTCATCAATAAATATTTTGAAACTTTCCCGGGTATAAAGGATTATATGTTCAACATGGTTTCTTTGGTTGAACAACAGGGATATGTTGAAACAATTTTCGGACGGAGAAGATACCTTCAAAACGAGATTAATAGTCCAAATACAATGATTAGAGAATTTGCAAAACGTGCGGCTATTAATCAGCCAATGCAAGGCTCCGCATCGGATTTGATTAAGCTTGCGATGATTGAGTTTTCTAAAAAACTGGATGAATACAATCTGAAATCAAAAATGATAATCCAAGTTCATGATGAACTTGTGGTGGAAGTTGAGAAAAGTGAATTGGGACAAGTAAAAGAATTGATTGCAAACTCCATGTCTTTGGATAATCCGTTGAAAGTTCCGTTGTTGGTAGATATCAATGTAGGTGAATCATGGAAAGAATCGTAAATAAAGTTGTTCTGTCAATAGTTACAGTATTTTTGCTTATTGTGCCGGCATTTGCTTCAGGCGAGCAATTGAGTTTGAGTACTCTTATTACTGCTCAGAATATTAGTTTTGAAAACTGCACAAAAGTTTTTAATACAGATAATGTTTCGTTATTCTATTTAACGATTGCTGCGATTAATGCCAATAGATTTACTGTTGATGAGATTCAGTCCCAAAGCGGGTATGTGTTGTTTACAGCGGTCAATAAGCAATTTATCGCTTCAATCTCAAATGTTAATACCAATCAGGGAATGCTTAGGATAACTCCTGCGGATGGAAATTATTTTTTTCAGCCGGGAATTATTTTGAATATTTACAAATATATAGAATTAAATTTAGCTAAAAAAGTAGAAAATATAAGTTTATACTAAAATACAAAGGAGGAAAGTATGCTAGAATGTAGAAATAGAGCGAAAAATCGGG
>JAMPCZ010000105.1 GCA_023665935.1 Muribaculaceae bacterium
TTATTGTTCTTTTTCACCCCTCTCCCTACCCCTCTCCCACCAGGGGCGAGGGAATCTATTATATATTCACAAACTCCGTCCGGGTTATTTAAGACCTCATTATCCCAAATTCTAATAATCTTAAATCCTTCTTGTTCTAAAAAGTTAGTTCTGATAGAATCTTTAGTTTTTTGTTCAATTGTATTATGGTGTCCTCCATCCAGTTCAATAATAAGTTTTTTTTCAAAGCATACAAAATCAACGATATATTTTCCAATGGGTTGTTGTCGTCTGAATTTAATGTTATAAAAGTTTTTAGCTCTTAATGTTTGCCATAAAAGTTGTTCTGCGTTAGTTGCGTTGTTCCTTAAATTTCTAGCATTTTGTAATAAGTGTTTTTGTAGTCTTGTAGAGAAACTCTTGTTCCCTCGCCCCTTGTGGGAGAGGGGTAGGGAGAGGGGATAATCCTTGATATACTCTTCAATCAAGAATTTACCTTGGGGTTCGTCACCGTGAATCACCCCGATAATAAGTGTTTGACCTGTACCTTCTTCGCCTATAAGTTCAATTGTGTTTCCGAGTTTTGTGTTTACGGATTTTAGAACCTGCATTTATATGTCTACCCCTTTACCCCTCAAATAGTGCGTCAATAAAATCATCTGAGTTAAAAGTTTTCAGATCGGTCATTTTTTCTCCTATGCCGACAAGTTTTACCGGAAGTTTCATGTCTTTGGCGATTGCAATAATTATTGCACCTTTGGCACTTCCGTCAAGTTTTGTTAGTGCAACCGAGGTGAGGTTAACTGAGTCGGAGAAAACTTTTGCTTGCTGTAACCCGTTTTGACCAGTATTTGCATCAATTACCAGGATGCTTTCTCGCAGTGATTCAGGGGCTTGCTTGTCGATGACTGTTTTAATCTTTTTTAATTCTTCCATCAGGTTAAATTTATTTTGAAGCCTTCCTGCAGTGTCGACTAAGATTACATCATAAGATTCTTTTTTAGCTTTTTGTATCGCTTCATAGACAACAGATGCGGGATCAGCTTTGTCGCGGCGAACGATATCTGCACCTGCTCGCTCTGACCAAATATTCAATTGTTCTTCTGCTGCCGCTCTGAAGGTATCTCCTGCTGCAATTAGGACTTTTTTACCTTCTTGTTTAAATTTATACGCAAGTTTTGCGATGAGAGTTGTTTTCCCGACACCGTTTACACCGGCAATAAAGTATATGTTGAGTTCGTTTTCTTTATAATTAAGCTCTGTAGAGCCGGCTTGAGCCAACGTTTTTTTGAACTCTTCTTTAAGAAAATTTTTTAATTCTGACGGTTTGATATTCTTTTTGGAACGCAGATAATCGACAAGTTCGACGGCGTAATCCACACCTAAATCCGCGCTAATTAGCGTGTCTTCAATATCATCCAATGCAAATTCCGAAAACTCTTCATCTGTGGCGTTAACATTTGCCATAACTCCGCCGATAAGGTTTTGGGTGGTATTTGAAACCACTTGTTTTAAATTATCGATTTTATCTTTAAAGAATCCGAACATATATCACCCCTCACCCTACCCCTCTCCCTCAAGGGGCGAGGGTATAAGTAATGAGAATTTATTTCACACCGTTATCTACGATAACTTTTGCTAAGATGCCGTTAATAAATGATGCACTGTCGTCTGTTGAATATTTTTTAGCAAGTTCAAGTGCTTCATCAACTATAACTTTCATTGGCGTTTCTTTTATGTATAAAAGTTCAGAAATTGCGATTCTTAGGATATCTTTATCCATTTTCACCAAGCGTTCAAAATCCCAGCCGGTTGAATATTTTTTAATCATAGAATCAATTTCTTCGTGATTTTTTTGGAATGCTTCTGCAATTTTGATTGCGTAATCTTTTACTTCGCCTTGTGAATCAAGTGTTGCAAATTCTGCGATTTCAAGAGCAAGTAATGCTTTTTCCGCAACCTCAATCATATCGTCAATTTTTTCGGTCATTTCAGATGTCATTGGAAGCGGAACTGCGATATTTGCAGCTTCCAGCGGTCTGTTTAAATTGATTTCGTGTTCTGCTTCATAATCATCAATTTTGTTTTTCATATCAAGCAAACCGCCTAACGAGATTTTTAAATCGTCTTGCGCGCTGCTTGAAAGTATCCTTACTGATTTAAGGATAACGTCGTCTAAATTTTCTTTTGAATAGTTTGTAATCGTCTTGTCAAATTGAGAGAATAATATAAAAGCTAATTCTCTTGATGCTCTGCGGGCTTGCATATTTTTACCTCATAATCTTTTCATATCTTATATGAGCATATGGTAGCACGAAAAAATTTTAGTGTAAACTTGTATATATGTCCCTTAAATAAATACTTGTAAAAAAAACTTGAGCGTATGATAATATTGGTGTTGAAGGATAAGACATGTCAAATATTTTAGTTTATGAATTAGAAAAAAAAATTTATATTAATCTGACTAATCGCTGCTCAAATGAGTGTATTTTTTGTTTGAGGCAGGATAAGGATGATGTATGTGGTCAGGAATTGTGGCTTGAAAACGAGGACTTTACCGCTGAGGATGTAATAGCTCAGTATGTAGAGATTCTTCGTAAAGCTCAAGATGATGGTATAAAACTTGCAGATGAAGTTGTTTTTTGCGGTTATGGCGAGCCGATGTTGAAATTTGAAATATTGCGCCGGGTAGCAAAATATATCAAGGAAAATTATCCTGAAATAAAAGTTCGGGTTAACACAAACGGACATGCAAACTTCATATATAAGAAAAATGTTGTTCCTGAGCTTGTTGGTTTGGTGGATGAATTTTCAGTCAGTTTGAATGCTTCAACCGCAGAAGAATACGATGAGTTATCTCAACCGAAATTTGTCGGTGCATACGAAGCTGTAAAAGATTTTATCAAATGCAGTTCCGAATCAGGTATCAAAACGGTGGCTTCAATTGTTGACGGCTACAAGGGCAGAAGGCTGGATGTTAACAAGTGTCAAGAAATCGCTCAAGATTTAGGTGCACAGCTCAGAGTCCGCGAGTGGATTCTGAACGGATATTCTTAGAAAGGGTAAAGCTGATGAAATCTGAAAAAATTAATATTATAACTATTGCCTCCAGCAGTAATTATAAACCTTCAAAAGAGTTTGAAGAAATGCGTAATAAGCAGCTTACAGAATTGTACAAACGGTTTCAGGAAAAACCGTTTGAGTACGCAAAGATTGATTATTTCGAGAACTCCGAACCAAAGGTTAAGATATACAGAAAAGGTAACTTTATCACAAGACTTTTTAAAAAGATATTCAAATTTTTATAAACAACAAAAAAGAAAGGACGAAAAATGAACAGTAATTTAGACAAAATTATGAAACCAAAGTCAATCGCTGTAGTTGGTGCTTCTACAAAAGAACACACAATCGGCTCTGACATTATGAAAAGATTACAAGAATACAAATTCAACGGTAATATCTACCCGGTTAACCCGAAAGGCGGAGTTATCGAAGGTTTGCAAGCTTATACATCCGTTTTGGAAATCCCGGGCGAAGTTGATTTAGCTATCATCGTTGTTAATGCTAAATTTGTTCTTGATACAATCGACCAATGCCACGAAAAAGGTATCAAAGGTCTTTGTATCATCACTGCAGGATTCAAAGAAACAGGCAAAGAAGGTGCAGAAGCAGAAAAAGCATTGCTTGCTAAAGTTAGAGAATACGGTATGAGATGCGTTGGTCCTAACTGCTTAGGTGTTGTTAACACAGACCCTGAAGTTAGAATGGACGGATGTTTTGCTGAATCTTTACCGGAACGCGGACATATCGGTTTCGTTTCTCAATCAGGTGCTTTAGGCGGCGGTATCTTGAATATTTTGAAAGACCTTAACTTAGGTTTTGCTCAATTTATTTCAATCGGTAACCAAGCTGATGTTAACGCTGAAACTGCTATGGAATATTGGGAAAATGAAGAAGATGTTGAACAAATCCTTCTTTATATGGAATCAATCCAAAACCCGGCAAACTTTAGAAAATTAGCTTCAAGAATTACTAAGAAAAAACCTGTTCTTGCTTTGAAAGCAGGTCGTTCAGCAGCAGGTGCTTCAGCAGCGTCTTCTCACACCGGTTCATTAGCAGGTGCTGACAAAGCCGCTAATGCTTTGTTAAATCAATCAGGTGTAATCAGAGAATACTCTTTGAAAAACTTATTCTCTACAGCTAAAGTATTTGCGAACTGCCCTATTCCAAAAGGTGACAGAGTTGCAATCATCACTAACTCAGGCGGCCCTGGTATTATGGCAACTGACGCAATCTGCGAATATGGTATGCAAATGGCTAAAATTACAGATGAAACTAAGGACAAATTAAGAAGTTTCTTACCATCTGCAGCTTCTGTTAAAAACCCAATCGATATGATTGCTTCAGCTCCAATCGAACATTACAAAGAAACATTGAAAACAGTTATCGCTGATGATAATGTTGATATGATTATGGTTATTTACTTGCCGTTCTTAGGTTTAAAAGATATTGATGTAGCAAAAGCAGTTATGGAAATTAAAGCTGAATATCCTCAAAAACCGGTTATTGGCGTATTCATGACTAAGAGTGAATTCTTTACAGCTCTTTCTGATTTGAACGTTAATATGCCGTTCTTTATGTATGCAGAAGAAGCTGCTGACGGATTTAACAGACTTAACCAACAAAGACTATGGATGGAAAGACCGGAAGGTCAAATCCCTGTATTTGATGTTGACAGAGAAAAAGCAAAACAAATTATCAGACAATCTCTTGCTGAAGGCCGCGCTCAGTTGACAACACGTGAATCAATTGATGTATTGGATGCTTACGGTATCAGAGTATGTAAATCAGGTTTTGCAACTACAGAAGAAGAAGTTGTTTCAGTAGGTAACTCAATCGGATACCCTGTTGTTATGAAAATGACTTCAAAAACAACTTCTCACAAGACTGATGTTGGCGGTGTAAGAGTTAATATTCAGTCAGAAGAACAACTAAGAGCTGAATACCAAGACTTAATCGCTAAATTAACAGAAAAAGGACTTATCGATGGTCTTGAAGGTGTAATCATTCAAGAAATGGTTAAAGGCAACCGTGAAATGGTTTGCGGTATTGCAACTGACCCTCAATACGGTCCGATGATGATGTTCGGTCTAGGCGGTGTATTCATTGAAGTTATGAAAGATGTAACTTTCAGAATCGCTCCTCTAACTGATATTGATGCTAAAGAAATGATTAAATCAGTTAAAGCATATAAATTGTTAGAAGGTGCTCGTGGTACAACACCTGCTCAAATGGATCAAATCGAAGAAACTCTATTGAGATTATCTCAATTAGTTCACGATTTCAGTTTCATTGATGAATTGGATATCAACCCATTGTTGATTTCCGAAAAAAACGGTGAAGGTATTGCTGTAGACGGACGTATCAAAGTTCGTTTAGAAGAAGCAAAACAAGCAATTGCATGTGAATGCGGTTCTTGCTCTTGCTGTCACTAATCTGTAAATAAATCAATCCGGTCTTCATTGCGAAGACCGGATTTTTACCTCAATATGTACCCCATGAAATATAAATAGAAAGGTCTAATAATGAAAGTTTTAAGGATTGTATCTGCTGCAAGGTGTGCAGTTGCTGACAGATATTATATTACCCGTGGAGCTAAAGGAAAATATCCAATGGGCAGTGAGTCTTATTATAATAAATTAAAAGATATCTCGGGACCTTCAACCCATAACCCGAAAAAGATTGCTAAAAGCCTGTATAAGGCATATCAAAATAATTTATCGCGTATAAACTATGCAGAGAATACGCTGCATATGTTTGATGCGCCATCCATACCTAAAAGAATTTTTCATAGATTGTTTAAAAAATAATATAAATCGGTGAGGTTCGTTAGCTTCACCGATTATTATTGCAAAAATTTTTAAATAATGTTATACTGGTCAAAAAAGAAGGAGAGAAAAGATGGTGAAATTCAATAATAGTACGAAAAATCGGGGGGGGGTAACCTTTTAAGGCTTGTCTTTCCTATATTTGCGGCCTGT
>JAMPCZ010000106.1 GCA_023665935.1 Muribaculaceae bacterium
ATAATATTATTGCAAAAGGGAGATGTGATGTTTAAAAAATTGGCAAAACAATTAAAAGAAGAAAGAGCCGTAAATGCTTACGGTAATATGACTTCGCCTATTCCGTCAATAAAAAATACTTTGCAAATCTCCAATCTTAAAAATCTTTCAAGGCATGCTCTAAATCTTTATGAAAGAAAGACCGACATAAATAATTTTACTCGCTTGGTTTTGTCTAATCCTGAGAATGAGTCGCATAATGAGATAGTTGATAAATTGTTTGCGGACAAAACTCTGCCTGATGTGTTTAGCGATGAAGCCATGTTTGAATTGTCAGAGAACAGTCGATTTTTAGAAGATTTAGGTCTGTAGCGGATATTCTGAATTCGCTTTAAATACTTATTTTTCGCATTCTTTACCCTCTTGAAACTTTTTCTTGTTCGGTGTATAATTCTTTTAGAAGAAGAGATAGGAGTGAAAAATGTTCGAACGTTTTACAGAAAAAGCAATAAAAGTAATCATGCTCGCTCAGGAAGAAGCTCGCAGGCTTGGTCATAACTTTGTTGGGACTGAGCAGGTTTTGCTTGGGCTAATCGGAGAAGGTACCGGTGTTGCGGCTAAAACTCTTAAATCTATGGGTGTAAATTTAAAAGATGCCAGGACAGAGGTCGAAAAAATTATCGGTAGAGGTTCAGGTTTTGTAGCGGTTGAAATTCCGTTCACCCCTAGGGCAAAAAGAGTTTTGGAGCTTTCTTGGGATGAAGCAAGGCAATTAGGTCATAATTATATCGGCACGGAACATTTACTTTTGGGTTTGATTCGCGAAGGTGAAGGTGTTGCTGCCAGAGTTCTTGAAAATTTAGGTGTTGATTTAAATAAGGTAAGAAGTAATGTAGTAAAAATGCTAGGTGAATCTAAGCCGTCTGCAGCTACAAGCGGTACTTCTTCATCTTCAACAGGCTCAGCAAGTTCGGGTAGTAAAGCAAAAACTCCGAGTTTGGATGAATTCGGCAGAGATTTAACCTTAGCTGCTCAAGAATTAAGACTTGATCCTGTTGTCGGCAGAGAAAAAGAAATTGAACGTGTAATTCAAATTCTTGCAAGGCGTACCAAAAACAACCCTGTATTACTGGGTGAACCTGGTGTTGGTAAAACTGCGGTTGCGGAAGGGCTTGCTATTAGAATTGTTAACGCAGAGGTTCCGGATGTTTTGGACGGTAAAAAAGTTATCCAGCTTGATATGGGGCTTTTGGTTGCCGGTACGAAATATCGTGGTGAATTTGAAGAACGCTTGAAAAAAATTATGGATGAAATTCGTCAAGCAGGTAATGTAATCCTTGTTATAGACGAAATGCATACTTTGATTGGTGCGGGTGCGGCAGAAGGCGCGATTGATGCTGCAAATATCTTGAAACCAGCATTATCCCGCGGTGAAATTCAGGTTATCGGTGCAACAACTTCTGATGAGTACAGAAAGTACATCGAAAAAGATTCTGCATTGGAAAGACGTTTTCAACCGGTACAGATTGATGAACCTTCAATCGAAGAATCAATCGAAATCATTAAGGGCTTAAAACCTAAGTATGAAGAGCACCACAGATTGATTATTTCTGATGATGCTATTGTTGCTGCGGTTAAATTGTCAAGCAAATATGTAAATGGCAGATTCTTGCCTGACAAAGCGATTGACGTAATTGACGAGGCAAGTTCAAAAGTTAGATTAAAGGTTTCTAACCTTTGTCCTGAAGGCAAAGAACTGGAAAAACAATTGAAATCTTTGATTAAAGAAAAAGAAGATGCTATTCGCAATCAGGAATTTGAAACGGCTTCCCAACTGAGAGATGATGAAGCTGATTTGAGAGATAAAATCAGAGAAGTTTCAGCAAGATGGAGAGATGAACACGATGCGAACAAGCCGACTGTTACTGCTGAAAATGTTGCGGAAGTAATTGCAATGATGACAGGTGTTCCTGTTACTAAGTTAACCGAAGGCGAATCAGAAAGATTATTAAAACTTGAAGATACTCTTCACCAGCGTGTAATTGGTCAACATGATGCGATTGTTGCTATCTCTAAAGCAATCAGACGTGCAAGAGTTGGTTTAAAATCACCAAACAGACCAATCGGAAGCTTTATCTTCTGTGGTCCTACCGGTGTTGGGAAAACAGAACTTGCTAAGGCTTTGGCTGAATCAATGTTTGGTTCTGAGGACAATATGCTGCGTGTTGATATGTCCGAATTTATGGAAAAACATTCAACCGCAAAACTTATAGGTTCTCCTCCGGGATATGTCGGCTATGATGATGGTGGTCATTTGTCAGAGCTTGTCAGAAAGAAACCTTATTCGGTTGTCTTGTTTGATGAGATTGAAAAAGCTCACCCTGATGTGTTCAACATCATGCTTCAAATCTTGGATGATGGTCGTTTAACCGATTCTAAAGGCAGACATATCAGCTTTAAGAATACTGTTATTATCATGACTTCAAATGTTGGTGCAAGTATGATTCAGAATACTTCAAAACTTGGTTTCTCAACTGCTGAGGATGAGTCAAAAGATAAGTACGAAAAATTGAAAGATACTGTTTCTGAAGAAATGAAAAAGGCGTTCAGACCTGAATTCTTGAACAGAATTGATGAAACTATCGTATTTGCGCATCTTTCAAAAGAAGAAATCAGACAAATTGTTGACTTGATGTTGAAAGATTTATTCAAACGTCTTGCAGAAAAAGAATTGAATGTTGATGTAACAAATGAAGTGAAAGATCATTTGGCAGAAAACGGCTATTCTGAGGCTTATGGTGCTCGTCCGTTAAGACGTTTGATTCAACGTAAAATGGAAGACAGTCTTGCCGAGGAAATCTTATCAGGTAAATATGGTGCCGGTGATACTATCAAAGTTACACTTGTTGATGGTAAAATTTCTTTTGAAAAAGCTTCTAAATCAAGAAGAACCAAGAAAGAAAAAGAAGTTGAGGAATCAACAGCTTTATAAAAATGTAAAAAGTTACAAGTCGGATTTCGGCTTGTAACTTTTTGTTACAAAAATTTACGTTTACTGTTCAATTTTATAATTATGGTTTTTATATTAGTGGGGACATCAAAAAGTTAGGGGCAGGTATAAATTATGCGTGTAGACTCAGTTCAAAGTTTCTCAGGGGTAAAAAAGAATGTACGTGTTATGGGTGTTTCTACCCCCCCCTCACCTGTGAAAGAGGCTTCACACTTGAGTTTGGGTGTTATAACGTTTATCGGCGCGGGTAAAAATATGCGTCAAATTGCATCTTTTACTCCCGAAAATAACGGGCTGGGGCTGCCTGAAGCTGCTCAAGGCGGTGAAGGCTGTGTCGGTTATGAGGTTGTCGCCAGCCAAAGACATCATGAAAAGATGGATGTAAGAAGTTTTATGCCGTTTTGGGAGTATAACAATCCAAAAGGCGGTTATAAATTCTTGATACATAGAAAAGCCGATTTCCCTGATGGTGTGGAGTCTTTGCCTGATCAGATGCCGGCAAAATTTTTCTACAGTGCTAATGTTGGTCAAACATTGGAGGATGTAGCAAGAAATTTACGTATTAAACCTGATGAACTCAGTTATGTTATCCAAAGTCGTCCAAACGGAGATGGACCGAATGCGTTGTCCAAGTATTGCAGATTGGATATCACTACTCTTGGCGGTGAAATAGAAAGACTTTCTGATACAACTTTGGGTGAAACGGAGCGGATTCCGTACAGGTTCTTTAAGGTTTCTAAGCACAATCCGAAATACAATTTACTAAAAGGTGAACCTCATTATTTTGTGTATACACCTGCACTGGCAAGAGCCTCAAAGCCATATTCTTATGACAGCTGGGGAAACGGAAATTTTGGGTCAGAAATAATAAATTCAGATTGGATGAGGGTGTTGTCCGAAACTGTGCATTCTAAGATGGATACCCCTGAGTTTGAAGGATTTAATCCCGGCAGTGTGTATTGTCATGACAGAGTTTGTCATACTTATGCAAATCATATTGCGAATTTATCAGCCAAAGGCAATACTGATGTTAACGGGTTAAAGGTTCATATTTGGGTTCATAATTCAGGTAGAAATTATCAAGGGTTGACCGGTAATCCTTTTGATATGCTGACTGTTGTCGGGGATGTTACTGATGCTGAAAAATTAAGGAGTCTGCCTGAGTTTAGTATTATGGAAAAAGCCAAGAGGCTTGGCTTTGATGCTTTAACTCAGCAAGAGCGTGATGCGTGTTGGGCGGTTATGGAACCAGCTCTAAGACCGTTTAGAGATGGTGCAGGTACTTACAATATTTTGAAAACTGGTATTGCAGCGGTAAGAACTAATCCTGATAATATATCTTTAGGTACGGTGTCATATAAGTTTGATGAAGAAATGAAAAGCCCTGAAACTCCTGATGCTGCAAAGTTTTTGACTGGTGATTACGCCTCAATTAAAACAAAAACTGTATTAAATGGTGTTACTCCGGCAAACCTGAAATTGGATGACAAAACGGCTGATTTCGGTCGCGGCGGTAATGGTTTGTCTGCGAAAAAGCGCGGTTATACTCCGTTTTCCTACGATGGGACTAATATCGACGAGGTTATCAAAATCAAGGAGAAGAACGCAAAATGGTTGACCCGTTTGATTTATAATGCCGGTAAAAAGGGACAGGATGCCTTGAACGAATTGTTCTTTAATAAAGGTCAAATAGCTGATGGGCATAATGTTTTAGGATATTTATCCTCTTTGAAAAAGGGTGAAATTTTAGTGTTCAGTTTTGGAAGACCCGATGAGCAGAAAGGATTTACTATTACAACAAGAGGATTTTTGGAGTTTTTGAAAGATCCTAATATTCCAAAGTCTAAAAAACGAAAAGTAAAACTGTTAACAGGAGCTGGTCCTTGGGATAAAAATGCGCCGGATTATCGTGCAATGGTTCGTGATTTAGAGGAAATATGGACACTTGACGGTGGAATTTACAGACATAATGCAATGCATATTGATGGATTTACTCCAAACCGTTTGCTGGGCTGCTGTACACATTCAATATTCACCTCTCGTAGAGAAATGTGCGGGATTACTCCGATTGAATCAAAAATTGCAGGAACTCCATATGGGGCAACTGCAACGGGTGGACCAGTCGATTACACAAACTCATCAAACGGGTGGTTGACTGATGAACCTGTGGAACTTCGTCCGGAACGTTATGGGCTGACTTATGAAAATACTGCAGAAGAAATTGATAACGCGCGGGTTCAAAGACAGGCTCAGCAGGTTAAAACAAATATTTTTGAGGCTATGATTGATGAATATACGGACGACAGACCTTCTTACGTTGCAAAATGCAAAAAGAATATTGAAGAACAGGTAGATTGGCATAATAATTCAGAATACAATCGTGGTAAATCTGCTAACCAAAGATATTTAGAAGATATATTAGAAGTGGATAAGGGCTGGGAAGCTCGTAATAAATCTCCAATGCGCAGACTGATGGGTGAATTCGGTTCTTCCGTTAAAGATGCGGAATCTGTAATTGAATCAGGCGGTAAGGTTTCAAAACATTTTAGGTTCCTGTATCCTATTTTGGCTACAATTGCAGTTTTATCAGGAGTATATTTTATTATCAGAAGCACCAATAAGCATGTTCAAAAAAAGCTTGACCGCGCAGCTTAAGTTTGATTGTTGTTTTGCTTATACTTTTATACTAAAATGTAGGTATGGGAAGATTAATTGGTATAACTGATATCCACGGTGAATACGATAAATTATGCTCGCTTTTGGATAATATTTCACCTCAAAAAGACGATACTATTGTTTTTATGGGTGATTATATTGACAGGGGTAAAAAATCACGCCAGGTTGTCGATAAGATTATTGAGATGCAGGACGTTTGCAGCTGTGTTTATTTGATTGGGTCACATGAATACGCGCTTTTGCATGCTTCATCTGATGAATATTATCATTATTTGTTTTGGAATTATGGCGGGGATGCTACCGCT
>JAMPCZ010000107.1 GCA_023665935.1 Muribaculaceae bacterium
GTAAAGGGGAGGGGGTCAAATTTGAACACCTAGATAACGTCCCACTCGAAATCCCCCAAGCAAAAGCCGCATTCACTTTGTCGGAAGTCCTCATCACCCTGGGTATTATCGGCATTGTTGCAGCGATAACGATACCGGGATTAATGGCAGCTTATCGCCGTATTGCTTATCCTGTCCAATTAAAAGCTGTATATAGTAAACTAATTGAAGCGCATAAGAAAATTACTACAGATTGGGGTGATACTGAATCTTGGAATTTTTCTACTCGAACATCTCCTGACACTCAGGGGAATGATGAAATTCTACAACGATTTGCTGCGGAGTTGTCTGCTGTTAAATATTGTTCTTATGGGTTAGGTATTACAAAGTGCTTACCTGCTTATACTATTAATTCATTGAATGGTGAAAGTATTAGTAAAGCAATTGCTTATCTCCCGGGTCAATATTGGCGACTACAGATGAAAAATGGTGCAATAATTAGTTTTATTTTTGCAACACATGGTGGAAGTGTTTGGTGGTTTGTTTCTCAAAAAGGTTATAGAGCAGCAATTTTGATTGACATAAACGGCCCAGCGAAACCAAATATTGCCGGACGTGATGTGTTTTTATTTGCACTAAAAGAAGGATCAAATCCAATTGTTCCGTTTTATAATGATACAAATGACTGTAACAAAGATGGGGCAAGTCTTTCTTGTGCTAAAAAAATTATGGAAGATGACTGGAAGATGAATTATTGATTGAGTTTGTTTCCTCCCCTGATTGATAGAGTGGGGAGATTTAATTTTTTGCTATATTTTTCTAATGATAAAGAGCTCTTTTATAAAAAGAGCTCTTTATCATCTATTATTAGTCATTATGTGTCAATGTTTGTTGCGTAAACCGCGTTAGTTTCGATAAAATCACGCCGCGGTTCAACTTTATCGCCCATCAAAACATCAAACAGTTGGTCACAAAGCATTGCATCCTCAATATTAACTTTTAACAAGGTTCTTGTTGCAGGATCCATTGTTGTTTCCCAAAGTTGTTGAGGCATCATTTCACCCAAACCTTTGAATCGTTGGATTTGAAGTCCTTTTTGACCTCTGTCATCAATTAGTTTTTGTAGTTTTTCGAATGAGTCGATTTCGTATTTCTCTGTATCTGTTTCAAGCAGCAGCCCGTCAGATTCTTCGATTAAGAAATCCCTAATCAGCGGATATGAAGTTTTTAGTTTCTTGAACTCTGAGCTCTTTATAATACTTTGGTTCAAGATAACGTGTTCTTCATCATTCAAATGCAGAACAAATGAATATTTAGCGTTTTCAGGGTTGTATTTTACTTCAACCTTATAATTTTCTGCTTCTTGAATATT
Source organism: Muribaculaceae bacterium (assembly GCA_023665935.1). Classification (GTDB taxonomy): domain Bacteria; phylum Cyanobacteriota; class Vampirovibrionia; order Gastranaerophilales; family Gastranaerophilaceae; genus Zag111. The sequence continues at coordinate 1,352 of JAMPCZ010000107.1, forward strand.
GTAATTTTTAGCGTGGTCTTGGAGATAATGGTTCAGGTAATCGCAGATTTCATTCATTCTTGATTGGCTGTCAAAGTCTTCCAAGGTGATGTCTGAACGTACCAAACCTCTCAAAAATACCGCAGGATACATATTCAAGATAGGGTTGTTGTAAGAGCGGTAGAATTCGGACATGTTTTTGATAAGTCCCAGTAATTCATCGCCGGTTTTAACATTCTTTTTCGCTTTATCTGACAAGCTAAGGTTTTTAATACCGCGTTCTTTGAGCATTTTATCCAAAACATGTTCATTGAAGAGGTATTCAGATGTCTTACCTTGTGTAACCTTGAATAGTGGAGGTTGAGCAATATAAACGTAACCGTTTTCAATCAGCGGTCTTGCGTAACGGAAGAAGAATGTAAGCATCAATGTTCTAATGTGTGCACCATCGACATCAGCATCGGTCATGATGATAATTTTGTGATAACGAAGTTTATCGATTTCAACTTCTTCTTCGTTGCGGCTGATTTTGATACCGAAAGCCTGAACCATTGATTGAATTTCATTGTTGCCGTAAATTCTGTCAAGTCTTGCTTTTTCAACGTTAAGAATCTTACCTCTAAGAGGCAAAATAGCTTGGAACATTCTGTTTCTGCCCTGTTTTGCAGAACCGCCTGCGGAATCACCCTCAACAAGGAAGATTTCACATTTTTCAGGTTCTCTGTTTGAACAGTCTGCAAGCTTACCCGGTAGGGTTGAATTTTCAAGAACAGTTTTTCTTCTTGTCAATTCTCTAGCCTTTCTTGCGGCTTCCCTTGCTCGTTGAGCCTGAAGAGTTTTTTCAATAATCATTTTTGCAATTTTTGGGTTGAATTCAAGCCATTCCTGTAATTTGTCACGAACGGCATCTTGAACGGCCCCCATTGCTTCTTGTGAACCAAGTTTTTCTTTTGTTTGACCTTCGAATTCAGGGTTCGGGATTTTTACGGAGACGATTGCGGTCAAACCTTCTCTGACGTCTTCACCCGAAAGATTTTGTTCAGAATCTTTTAGAATATTATTTTTGCGGGCATAGTCGTTCAAAACACGCGTAATAGAGTTTCTGAACCCTGTCAGGTGAGTTCCGCCTGAGTGGGTGTTAATGTTGTTTGCAAAAGATAAAACACTTTCTGTATAAGATTCTGTGTATTGCATTGCAACTTCAACTTGTAATTGACCGACAACTTTGTCTATATAAATCGGTTTTTCGTGAAGTACATTTTTATTTTTGTTTAAGAATTCTACATAGCTTCCGATACCGCCTTCGTAGTGGAATGTTTCTACTTCTTCCGAGTCGTGGCGTGCAAAAATGATTTTTAATCCTTTGTTTAGGAATGCCATTTCTCTCAATCGGTTTGCGATAACGTCGCAATCTATTTCAGTAGTTTCGGTAAAGATTTCAGGGTCAGGCCACCAGGTTGTTTTAGTACCTGTTTTGTCGGTTGGTTCACCTTTTTCAACAGGAGCCATTGGTTCGCCTCTCATATATTCCTGACGCCATACAAAACCTTGGCGTGAAACTTCTACAACATATTTTTCTGATAAAGCGTTAACAACGGAAGCACCTACACCGTGAAGACCGCCTGATACTTTGTAGCCGCCATCCCCGAATTTTCCGCCTGCGTGAAGTACTGTGTGTACGATTTCAAGTGCTGATTTTCCGCTGTCTGGCTTGATATCTACAGGAATACCACGACCGTTATCTTCTACCGTGATACTGTTATCTTTGTGGATTGTGACGTGAATATCCGTACAAAATCCAGCCAAAGATTCATCAATTGAGTTATCAACAATTTCGTATATACAATGGTGTAATCCTCGTTGAGAAGTTGACCCGATGTACATCCCAGGTCTGATTCTTACGGCTTCCAAGCCTTCTAAAACCCTGATATTATCAGCACTGTATTCTGCTGATGTGTGGGTTTCGATAGCTTCCAGCTGCTCTTCAATCTGTTTAGTTTCTACTTCATTTAATGCTTCCAAAGCTTTATCTTCTGCCATGTATTTCTCCCCTAATCTATTGAAATATAGCTAAAGTATAGCACAAAAGTATGTACTTTGCCAAAATTATTTACTTAAGTTAATAAGTTAATAAGAATAAATGCGATGACGAAGTTTGTATATTTTAGTTATAATTATTATATGAAAAAAACAATTTTATTAATGTTGATGTTTATTCCTCTTACTGTTTTTGCGGACATGTCTGTTCCGGAATTTAACAAGATGAAAACTTTGAGGTGTGATTTTGAGGAAACAATTTACAACGAGGATAATTCAATTGTTTCCCGCAGTAAGCTTTTCAGAGTGTATAAACTGGATGATGAAAATTTGAAAATATACCTGCAGAAAGAGCCGATTGATAATGTTTTGTATTATGGCGGCGACAGGGTAGAGTTTGTTTTACAATCTATGACGGATGATGTAATTATAATGTCGCGTGTCAATATTAACAGGCAAAATGGAGAATACTTTTCGAATTCACAAATAACGTATGATAATGAAATGTTTGGGACAAGAACCTCAAAATCTGCCGGTGTTTGTAAATTTATTGATTAATAAAATTTAAAATAGTGGCAATTTTTGGCGAACAAAATCCTTTAATTAGATATAGGGGATTTTTAGCGATGCAAAAATTAGCTGTTGATATAGAACAGGATATTTTGAACGGCGGATTGTCGGAAGATTCTGCGCTGTCTAATGTCGGGTTTAACGGCGGAGAATCTTTGGTGTCTTGTGTAAATTATTTTACAAAAAATCCTTATGGAATGTGTTTAAACAGTGAACTTCCAAGCAAGAAAGCCATTTCTCTTGCGGTTAAGTTGGCGATAGCTATTGATAAAAATTCTGCTTCCGAAGTCAAACTTTTGAAGGCTCAATATGGGGCTACAGAAGAATTTGCATATGCAAAAGAGTTTTTAAACAGGAAATCAAAACAGGTTTGGGATGTTTTTAATAATCGCGATAAAAAAATATCTGTTCCGAGAGAATCAATGAACATCTTGGGGATTACCAATCTCCCGAGTTTGGATTTTATGCTTGGTGACAGCCTGAAACTTTTTGAAAGCGAAGGAAGCTCTACAACTGTTGCGATAATCCGTTCTATTTTAACCAACAAAAACTTGAATTACACGTTTGATGATATCTATAACTATTTGTTGTTTGCTCGTCAAAAATACTGGTGCGAATATAATTTGAAAACTGTTACTTATCTGATTGAGTGGACAGATTGTAATGTTGATAAATTATTTGCTTTGGGAATCAGCTCAAAGACAATAACGAAAGCTCTGCAATCATTTACTTTTAGTGCCAGGTTGAAATATTTATTTAAAGGCGGTTTGAAATTATCTATGTTTCCGCTTTAATTAGTGTATGAAGATTGATAATTTTAAAGTTGAAGAATGGTTTAATAAATACGAAAAAGATGCGGTATATGATTTGGCAGATACTTGTGTCGAGTCGTTATCAATAGATGAATTACTTGAGATTACCGGCGGGCGGGATGAATGCTTGAAGGAACTTTTTTCAAGAAAACTCAATTACGGTGATATTCACGGCAGTGACAGGCTGAAATCGGCGATTTGTACAATGTATGAATCCCAAAACCCTGAAAATATAACGATTACCCACGGTGCAATCGGAGCGAATCAACTCGTGATGTTAACTCTTGTTGAAAATGGTGATAAAGTTGTATCAGTTGTTCCGACCTATCAGCAGCATTATTCAATCCCAAAGTCTTTTGGCGGGGATGTGAAGATGTTTTTTCTGAAAGAGGAGAATAATTGGATTCCTGACCTGGCTGAGCTTCGGAAAATTGTCGGGCATGATACCAAACTTATTTGTATAAACAATCCTAATAACCCTACGGGTGCCGTCATTCCTGATGAAATGATGCGCGAGATTGTTGAAATTGCAAAGAATTCAGGTGCGTATATCCTCTGTGATGAGGTTTATAGAGGGTTGAACCATGAAGGGAATCCTTTTTCCGTATCGGTTGCAGATATTTATGAAAAAGGGGTTTCAACAGGCAGTATGTCTAAAGTTTTTTCACTTGCAGGTCTGCGCCTGGGGTGGATTGCTGCTGATAAAGAGATTATTGATCGAATCAATCACCAACGAGAATACAATACAATAAGTGTTGGGATTTTGGATGATTATTTTGCGGCGATTGCGGTTGAAAATAAATCCAAAATTATTAAGCGAAATCTTGAAAAAATTAAAATCGGAAAAGAGATACTTGTTTCTTGGGCAAATTCTGAGCCAAAAGTTAATTTAGTGGTTCCAAATGGCGGGACTACTGCATTTGTAAAATATGATTCGCCTATTTTATCAAGGGAATTATGTGCGAAATTGCAGGAGGAAACAGGGGTGATGATTCTTCCCGGCGAAACCCTTGAGGTTGAGGGATATCTGCGAATCGGTTATGCGAATAATTTTGAAAATTTGAAAAAGGCTCTGGCGATTTTTTCTGAGTGGTTGAATAGGTAACGCCTTGTAAATTGATAGAGCATGTGATACAATAGTGCAAAAAGAAGGAGAGAGAAGAATGTTGAAATTCAATAATAGAGCGA
>JAMPCZ010000108.1 GCA_023665935.1 Muribaculaceae bacterium
TCTGAGGGCGAAGCCCGAAAGAATCCAGCTGATAATTTAAAAAGCTGGATTGCTTCAGTCGTAAACTCCTTCGCAATGACGACTTTGTTGCAAGATTATTTAATCCCTCGCCCCTGGTGGGAGAGGGGTAGGGAGAGGGGGCAAAAAGCCGCGTTTACATTGGCGGAAGTCCTAATCACCCTGGGCATAATCGGCGTGGTGGCCGCGATGACGATTCCCGGGTTGATTCAAAACAACAAAGCAACACGATTAAGGTCACAATTTTTGAAATCATATTCAACTATTCAGCAGGCATTTCGGCAAATGGAAGCTGATAATGTGTCATTAGACCCTACAACTTATGCCAGGCGATCTAATCCTTTTTACAATACTTTTAAACAGTATTTTAAAGGAGCTACAGATTGTGCGCAGGGCAGTACAAAGGATTCACCTTGTTATAATTGGGTTAAACACCCGTCTTCATATAAGACTTTGAACGGGGAACGTGCTCTTCCCGATTCTTTCTTTGATGATTTTCAATTTGTTTTACCGGATGGTACTTTTGTACATATTGATGAACCGTACCTTGCCAGTGGCGGACCTGGCTGGGTATGGGTTATGGTGGATATAAACGGGTATAATAATCCTCCAAATCGTGCCGGGTATGACCTTTTTGTTTTTGAGTTTAAGGAGGGTGAATTGAGGACTATGGGAAGCCCCGGTACTGTATGCAATGTTGATTGTACCGATATGAATAAATTTTGTTCATTAACCAGTACAGAGCTAAGAAACGGGTTTGCCTGCGCGCATAAGGCTAAAACCGATACTGATTATTTCAAATGGGTTGTGAAAAATGTTAAGTAAACTCTCGGATTGTGTAAAAAATTTTTCTTGTTGTATAATAAAATCATCTAATGAGAGAAATAAAATTTTTATATAGAGGGGGATTATGGAAACATTAACAGCTACAGAAGGGATAATAACAAAAGTTATCGGACCTGTAATTGACGTTGAATTTCCGTCAGGAGATTTGCCTAATATTTATACTGCGTTAAATATTTTTACACAAGATGGTGCGAAGATTGTTGCAGAGGTTCAGCAAATGCTTGGTTCCAATAAAGTCAGAACGGTTGCGATGTCATCAACTGACGGGCTAAAGCGTGGTATGAAAGTTGTGAATACGAATGAGCCGATTAAGATTCCTGTAGGAAAAGCTATTTTGGGCAGAATCTTGAATGTTACAGGTGATGCTGTAGATAATATGGGTCCTGTTGAAACTGATACATATTTACCTATTCACAGAGAATCCCCAAAACTTGTTGACCAAAATACTGATATTGAAATTTTGGAAACAGGTATTAAGGCTATTGACTTGTTACAACCATATCAAAAAGGTGGAAAGATTGGTTTGTTTGGTGGTGCGGGTGTCGGAAAAACCGTACTTATTCAGGAATTAATCCACAATATTGCGATGGCGCATAACGGTGTGTCTGTATTTGGCGGAGTTGGTGAAAGAACCCGTGAGGGTAATGACCTTTGGAATGAGTTTAAAGAAAGCGGCGTATTAGACAAAGTTGGTCTTATATACGGTCAGATGAACGAGCCGCCTGGAGCAAGAATGAGAGTTGGCTTGTCCGCATTGACTGCTGCTGAATATTTTAGAGATTTTTCAAAACAAGATGTGTTGTTGTTTATTGATAATATTTTCAGATTCACTCAAGCCGGTTCGGAAGTTTCAGCATTGTTAGGTCGTGTTCCTTCTGCTGTAGGTTATCAGCCGACATTGGCAACTGAAATGGGTGAACTTCAAGAACGTATTACATCAACCAAGGATGGTTCAATTACATCTGTCCAGGCAATTTATGTTCCTGCAGATGACTTAACAGACCCGGCTCCGGCAACGACGTTTTCACACCTTGATGCGTCTACTGTTTTATCTCGTGTTATCGCTTCTTTGGGTATTTATCCTGCGGTTGATCCGCTTGAATCTAATTCAAGAGCGTTAGATCCGTATATTATCGGTGAAGAGCATTACGAGGTTACAAGAAAAGTTCTTGAGATTCTTCAAAAATACAAAGATCTCCAAGATATTATTGCGATTTTGGGTATGGATGAATTGTCTGAAGAAGATAAAGAAACTGTTAACCGTGCAAGAAAAATCCAAAAATTCTTATCTCAACCGTTCTTTGTTGCTGAGCAGTTCTCAGGAATCAAGGGAAAATATGTTAAGATTGAAGATACAATCAGAGGGTTTAAGGAAATCATTGAAGGTAAACACGATGATTTGCCGGAACAAGCTTTCTATATGGTCGGAACAATCGACGAAGCTGTTGAAAAAGCGAAAACTATTGAAGAATAGTAAATATTATGTCCTCCCCTTTGTGGGAGGACCGAAATCTTTGATTTCGAGGTGGGGTGATAAAGTTTGGACTCAGATGATATTTGGGTGAGGGTTTGATATCTTATGAAATTAAAAATTATTACACAAGAAAAAGTTGTATTTGACGACGAGGTTGAAGCGGTTTATTCCAAGGGGTTGGATGGCGAATTCGGCTTGTTAAAAGGGCATATCCCGATGATGAGTGCACTTGATATCGGTGTAACTCGCGCGATTGTCGGGGACAAAGTTAAAATGTTCACTACAATGGGCGGGATTTTGCAATTTAAAGATGATGAATGTTTGATATTAACAACGCTTGCTGAACCGGGTGAAGAAATTGATGAGGTTCGGGCAAGAGAAGCATTGGAACACGCAAGGGCAAGACTTCGTAATGCAGAAGCAAGAGTTGATGCAAAACGTGCAGAAGCGGCGATTGCTCGTGCGGAGGCACGTTTGAAAGCAAGACTATCAGGCGAAACAAAGTTTAAGATTTAAGAAATCAGGGATTTGCATTACATTATTCCCTCTCCTATTAGGAGAGCGCTAGGGTGAGGTAAACTTTATATTTTTATGTTCCAAACATCGTTAGGGATTTCCCAGCCGCTGTTTTTGACTTTACTTAGGCAATATTTGCCGGTATTCCCTTTGCTGCAATTTGTATTAACCGCATCTGATGAAACATCCTTGCCTGCCGGAACGAGCTGTCCGTTTACAAATATTGCAATATAGATATCTTTTCCTATAATATTTGGACCGTTGTTTCCGTTTGCATCAATGTAAACAACAATACTGGATTTGCCATCTGTTTCAACCCCGAAATCTGATTTAATTACGCTTGCTAGATCTCCGTCAATACTTAAGTTTGCGCCATTTAGCAAGCTGACGGTTATGGATTCGGATCCTACTCCGATTCCTGTTATATTTGCCCTTGTTGTTCCTCCGTTTAGCATTTTTGTAGGGTTTTTAGAATGCCAGCAACCCTTTGTGTAATAGCAGACATTACCGTACTTTACGTAGGGTTTCATATATGTTTCAAACCACAATTTCATACCAGCCATACTGTCAGGGATTGCGGTATCTATTAGTATATCGTCATTTTCTGCCATTTTCATCATTTGACTTAAGATAGAATAAGTTTCTTTAAGGTTGGTTTCAATTATACGTTTTTGGTTGCGGTTTATCAGGTTCGGTATTGTCATAGCAGCGACAACACCGATTATTCCTAATGTTATAAGAACTTCCGCCAACGTAAAACCTTTTAATCTCATCATAGTTTCCTCACACTTTTTTAATATTAGCTAGTAGAAAACTACTAGTAACCATTAGTTTACTCTCTTAAATTAATAATGTCAACTTGTATAATTATTTTATGAAAGATGAACGTAATAATATTTTTGCCAGGAATTTGAAAGCTGAAAGGTATCGTAAAGGTATTACTCAGGCGGAATTGGCAGAATCCGTTGAGGTTTCCGAAAGTACTATCAGTCTGCTGGAGCGGGGGTTACAAACTCCTTCCATATTTTTAGTGTATGATATTTCAAAAATTTTGGGTGTTGATATAAATGATTTGTTAAAAAATATTCCATAATAAAAAAGGCGGCGGATGAAATATTCATCCGCCGCCTTTTTTTATGTTTACGCTGCATTTACTTGAGCAGTGTTATTATCTGTTGCTTCTGCGCGTTTAGAATTTGTGAATGAATCAATTAATGCTCCGACACCTGCACCGGCTAAACCAAGGGCTGAACAAGCTATTGCCAAAGGTTTAAATTGGAATCCTGTTTTGGTAATCAATCTTGTTACAACAGGAGCTGCTGCACCCAAAATACCGCCGAGGATTTTGCCCAGGTTAGATTTTTTATAGGTGTTTCCTGATTCTGTTGTTGCCGCATTGACGTCTTTTTCGACCAAACAGTTTGTTACGTCATTTGGGTCTTTTGCTGCTCCTGAAAAAGAACAGGTATCATAATTTAAAGCATTATTATTAAACACATTTGTGGAGTTTCTGTTTTCTAAAGCTTCTTCAATATTTCTCAAATAAGGGTTATAACACAATTTTGTTGCGTAAGAGCTGTCCATACCAATTGAGTAATCCATAATTTTACACCTTCCTATAAAAAATAACTGACCTTAACCTTTAACATATATATAAAGTAAATTTTTTTGGTAAATTTGCGCAAGTGTTACAAAAAATTAACAATATTTTATTTACTGAACATTGGATTTATGGTATAACAGGAGTATGGAAAAGTCCTTGTACTCAATATTTAAGACGTTTTTTAAAGTTGGTACTCTATTGCTTGGCGGAGGGTATGTAATTCTTCCATTGTTAACAAGTGAGCTTGTTGATAAGAAAAAATGGATAACTTCGGAAGAGCTTTGCGAGTATTACGCATTGGGGGCATCGTTACCCGGGATTATTGCTGCGAATACGGCGATTTTTACGGGCCGAAAATTGATGGGAACTCCGGGAGCGATTGCGGCAATTTGCGGAATGATTTTACCTGCGTTTTTGGCGATAGTTTTACTTGCGGCAATTTTGAGTGAAATTATCTCAAATACTTATATTCAGCATATATTTTGGGGTGTCGGAATCGGTATTATTGTTTTGCTTTTTCTTGCAGTTAAAGAAATGTGGAAAAAGTCTGTAGTGGATAAATTTTCGTTTGTAATTTATATAATTTGTTTTTTTCTTGCACTGTGGGGAAAAGTTCCTTTAGCTTTGATAATAATAGGGGCACTTGCTGCCGGGGTTATTGGTCAGAAGATTGCTGATAAATGCGGAGGTAGTAAGTAGATGATATTTTTGCATTTGTTTTTGCAGTTCTTTCATATCGGAGTTTTTTCTTTTGGCGGCGGGTATGCAACGTTACCGTTTTTGTATGACATTGCAGAAAAATATCATTGGTATACTTCCAAACAGTTGACCGATATGCTTGCTGTATCGTCTATTACGCCAGGTCCTGTCGGGGTGAATGTTGCAACTTTTGCGGGGTTTACGACATCAGGGATTTTAGGTGCGTTGATTGCCACTACTGCAATTATTTTGCCGTCATTTATTATCGTAACTATTGTGTCGAAGATGCTTGATAAATTTAAAACAAATGCGTATGTTCAGGGGGGGGTAAAAGGATTGAAAGCTGCAGGATGTGCACTTTTGTCTGCTGTCGGGGTGAAGCTTTTGTTTACGTCGAATCTTCATTTGTTTGGTACGATATTGCTTATTATTCTTTTAGTGATGAGCTTTTTCAAAAAACGTGACCCGCTGTTTTATCTAGGGGTTTCTGCGCTTGCCGGCTTGATTATTGGCAGCCTTAATTGGATTGGTGTTTAAGAAGACTGCTCGATAGGAGAAGATGATTCAAAATTTGTCATTCTGAACTTGTTTCAGAATTTTTAAATCAATTATGTCAATTATGTGCTCTCCCTGGATGGGG
>JAMPCZ010000109.1 GCA_023665935.1 Muribaculaceae bacterium
TTGTATTATGAATATAGCATCTGATTTAACACAACTTGTCGGGAATACTCCGCTTGTAAAGCTTAATCGATTAAATACAGGTGAGGCTGATATCTATTTAAAACTTGAATATTTTAACCCGGCAAATTCTATTAAAGACAGAGCTGCATTACAAATGATTTTGGATGCGGAAGTTGATGGCAGGATTACACAAGATTCGGTGATAATTGAGCCGACAAGCGGGAATACAGGAATCGGCTTGGCGATGGTGTGTGCAATAAGGGGTTATAGATTAATCCTTACAATGCCTGAATCTATGAGTGTTGAACGGAGAATGCTATTGGCTGCATATGGTGCAGAACTTGTATTAACTCCTGCATCAGAGGGAATGAATGGGGCAGTGAATAAAGCTGTAGAATTAAGTAAAACTTATCCGAATTCGTTTATCCCATCACAATTTGATAATCCTTCAAATCCGAAGGCTCATGTTTTGACGACCTCAGAAGAGATTTGGCAAGATACTGATGGTTTGGTTGATATTATTGTTGCAGGTGTTGGAACCGGAGGTACGTTGTGTGGTACTTCTAAAAATCTGAAATCTAAAAATTCGAAAATTAAAGCGGTTGCAGTTGAACCGTATTCCTCTCAGGTTTTGGCAGGCGGGGATGCCGGTGCTCATAAGATTCAAGGAATAGGTGCAAATTTTGTTCCGGGAAACTTTGATTCAACTTTAGTTGATGAAATTATCCCTGTAAAAAATGAAGATGCGCTAGAGATGGTGAAATTACTTCCAAAAATGGAAGGTGTGTTGTCAGGAATCTCCGGGGCTGCAAATGTTTGGGCAGCTGTTGAACTTTCAAAACGCCCTGAAAACAGAGGTAAACGAATTGTTACAGTCATTCCTGATTGCGGTGATCATTACTTAAGCTGCGGGATTTTTTAAGGTGAACGGCTGCAAGGACGGGTATTTTTGTAAAAGGAGAAAATTTTGAATTTATGTGTGTTTCAAGGTACATTTAATCCGATTCACAAGGCTCATTTAAACCTTGCTGAATTTGTTTTAAAAACTTATCAGCCCGACAAGCTGATATTTATTCCTGCCGCTAATCCTCCTCATAAAAGTTATAATCCTGAATATTCTCGGCACAGGTACAATATGGTAAAACTGGCGATTGAAACTAATCCGGCATTTTTGATTTCCGATATTGAATATCAACGTGGGGGTAAATCATATACTTATCTGACGATTTGTGAGCTTCGGAAAATTTATAATATAAATGAGCGAATTTTGTTTATCATTGGAACGGATGCGTTTGAGAAAATTGAGAGTTGGTATGAATTTGACAAATTGAAAGATTTGGTCAAATTTATCGTCTTTGTAAGGGAAGATAATTTTGATATTACGCGCTATGATTATTTAAAAGAGCGTGGTGTGGTTTTTGAATTTCAACCGCTGCCATATACAGATATTTCATCAACGGAATTAAGGCAAAGAATTAAGGATAAAAAAGATATTAGCAGTTTTGTGACGAAAAATGTAGAGGAATATATAAGAAAAAATGGATTATATCAAGATTAGCAGAGAAGATTTATTAAAATGGCTCAAGGAAAATTTGAACGAAGAACGATATGAACATTCTTTAGGTACCGCTGAATGTGCAGAATCTTTAGCGGAAACTTTCGGGCTGGATTCTGAAAAAGCTTATATTGCAGGGCTTTTGCATGATTGTGCAAAATGTTTTTCTACAGAAAAGCTGCTCTCAATAATTGAAGAGAATTTGATAATTGATGAAGATGAAAAATCTAATCCAAAAACATTGCATGCCCCGGTAAGTGCGTATGTTGCGGAAACTAAGTTCGGGGTTACGGATAAAGAAATTTTATCATCAATCAGGTGGCATACCCTTGGTAAACTTAATATGACTGATTTTGAAAAAGTTATATTCCTTGCCGATAAAATAGAATCAAGAACCCGTGAACATTGTTATTGCGCTGCAATAAAGGCTTGTCTGAGCGGCGAGAATGCCCTGAATCGTGCAATGCTGCAGTGCTATAGACAGACTATAAAAAGTTTGGTAGACAGAGATTTAAAAATTTGTACTGCGACGATTGATATATACAACAATCTTCAAGGATGTTAACTAACTTAATATATTGCCGTATATCTTTATTTTTCATGGTACAATTTTCATAAAACAGAGAGGGTGAAGATGAAGATACTTGAGATTAAGAATAATTTGGTTAAGCTGGCATACTCCGAGTCTGAAATGCCTGTGCTTGGCAGATTTATTGTTCTTACTGCGGAAGCAAAGTCTTATGTTGCACAGTTTGTTAATCTTAAATCAGATAATGTTAACAGTTATGCTATTGCAAAACTTCTGTTTACTTTTACGCCTGATGGTGTGGTTGATAATTATGACGGCTCTGTTCCTGATATCAATTCTCAAATTTCGTTTTTACCATCATCTGAACTGCTAAATCTTTTGCCTATTGAAACGCCTGTGGAAATTGGAGTCTTGGCTCAGCAGGATGATGTTTTGAAGCTGGATGTTTCTGTTTTTGAACGTAATTTTACGGTTTTTGTTGAAAAGGATGCAAACAAAACTGCGTTTATTTCAAATTGTGTGCGTCAACTTTTCAGAATGAAGGAAAAGTGCGTTGTCATTGACAATTGCAACCTGTTTGAAGATTATCCGAAAATCCATTTGGCTGAGGATTTTAAACTTCCTTTGAATTCAGAAATGATGGATTATATTTTTGAATATGATTTGGCGGAAGTTGATGTTCCGACAAAAGCGGTTATTCAGGATATTTTCTATGAGGTTCAGAAGTATATCAGAACCTTGGATGGCGGTTTTCTACCGATTGAAAAATTTGTTGAAGCCGTTGCTTCTCAATATCAATCAACTCAAATGCCGGAATTGGCGTTGCTCAAAAATAAGCTGCTTAAATATCGTGATGCGGGAATTTTTGCGGATACGGCTGATGAAATTGAGGCACTGAAGCAAAAACTTGATGCGAAAAATTGTATAATTGTTGATACTAAAGATATTAATGAACCGCTGCAAAAAGAGGTTATAAGATTTGTTCACGGCGCATTGGAAACTTTTGATAATTTCAGCTATTTCTTCGTTCCGCTGACTGATGAAAACTCCGACAAGAATTTACTCAACTCTCTGATAAATCATAATCGAGTTTTTACGACTCTTTTGGCACGTCCTCATTATAAATATGTGAAAGAGTTGAAAGAACATGCTCAAAATATTATTCTGTTTTCACCGTCAACGCTAAGCAATGACTTTACAACTTATAATACTTTTTTGGGCAAACTCAATACGGATGAATGTATTGTTGAAGGTAAATTAACTCAAGGAATTCCGTTTATAGTGTCAATGGATGATTTGGATGTGGACTTGACGAAGGAAGATGTTTTCGGCGGCAGAGTTCAATTTATTCCGGCTCAGCTTGAGGGAAATTTGGTCAAAGTTGATGAGTTTGGAGAACAGACTGTAATTGATGATGCTCCGCCTTCTATGGTTGAAACCGTTGAACCGCTGAACGAAACTTTAGATATGCCGATTGAACCGACTTCTTCTTTAATTGTATCAGAACCTGTGATTGAAGAAACTTCGATTGTTGATGCGGATTCAGCATCGGTAAGCACTGCGGTGAATAATGAAACTCCTGAAATTATTGAACCGGTTTCTAATATTATGGCTGATGATAATTTGGTTGATTTTCAGGATGTGACTCAACAAGAAGTATTGCCGCAAGACGATGTTGTGGATGAAGTTTATGAAGATTTATCTTTGCCAATGGAAGATGATGAGCTTATTTCAGAAGAAGATGACGGATTAGATTTTGAGGATGATTCTTTGAGCGAAGAAGATTTGAATTTTATTGAAGAATCTCAAACTTTGCCGGAAGAGGATTTCGGTGAATATGAAGAATCTCCGTATGTAGAAGAGCAGCCGCCTGTTGTTCCTGTTTATCCTGCTGATGAGGATGCTAGTGTTCTTTCAGTCGGAGAATTTGCACAAGGTGATAGTGTCACTCACCCAAGATACGGCAGAGGTGTTGTTGAAAAAATAATTAAATACGGCAACAAAACACTTTGCTCAATTTCTTTTGAAAATGTCGGCAGAAGATTGTTAGATCCGACTATTTCAGAGTTGACGAAATTAGGCTAAATTGCGTTGATAAATGTTATTTCGCTCATTCTGAACAGAGTGAAGATTCTCAACGTAAAAAATTCTTTTGTTATATTTTGGGGTATAAGGATTTATTGATTTATTGATTTGTAAATATTTGGCTATTTGCGTAAATTTTTCGCGCCTTTTAAATAGACAAATTCAGGTTTAAAATTCTCATCGCAATTTATGACAACCAAAATTCTAAGACACATTTTTAGGGAATTCGGTACATTAAGTTCGTGGTAACACATCATTGCAACATCATCCCATCCAAAATAAATTCGAGGAAACTTCGCTGGGAATTCAGCGTTCAGGTCTTCTGTTGTTGTAAGTATAACATGAGAAATGTTTGAAGTTCCTTGAATATTATTTTTCTCAAACATTTCGGTTAAGAGTTCCAAAGTTGCTTTTTTTATTGCTTCGGCAGTATTTTCTTCAACTGTTATTGCTCCGCGAATCCCTTTTGTAATCATCTTACAATTGCCCCTTTACTCCGTTATACCAATCTCTGGCATTCATTTCGCCTTTGCCTTCGGGTTTTACTTTTATTATGCGCAAAACCCCTTCTGCACAGCCGACATCAACTCCTTCTTTTGAATTGATTTCAATTGTACCGGGCTCAATATCGCCTTCTATCGGTTTTGATTCTATAACTTTGATTAACTTTCCGTTGTAATAGAAAAATGCGCTTGGACATCTGCAAACTCCGCGAACGAGGTTGTGAATATCAATGTTTGAATTACTCCAGCAGATTTCGCATTCATCTTTGGTAAGTTTATTTGCCATACAAATTCCGTCTTCGCACTGCTTTTGAGGTGTAATGGTCTTTTCTGTCAATCCGATTATTGTTTCTTCCAGCAATTTAGGTGATTTTTGCGCAATTTCTTCCCATAATTCTTCGCAGTTCATTGTATCGGAAATCGGAATTACCAGTTTTTGGCAAATATCGCCGCAATCCAATCCCAATTCTGTAATCATTGTACAGATTCCAGTTTCTTTATCCCCGTTTATTATTGCACGCTGAATAGGGTTTGCGCCGCGGTATTTTGGTAAAAGAGAAGCGTGAAGATTGATTGTTTCATATTTAGGTATATCAAGTACTTCTTGTGACAGAATTTGACCAAAAGCAAAAGTTATAAAGAAATCCGGCTCAAACTTTTTCAATTCGGTTTGAATTTCAGGTTCTTTTCTTATTGATTTTGGTTGAAATACCGGAATATTATGTTCAACGGCAAACTTTTTTATCGGTGACATTTGGATTTTGTGTCCGCGTCCTGCAGGTTTGTCAGGCTGGGTTACAACTGCACAAACATTTATTTTATCAGAGTTATGCAGATATTCCAGTGATTTTAAACCGATATCCGGAGTTCCAAAAAATATAATATTAATCTTTGCCATTTCTACACCTTAATTCTTTTTCTCTCGTTTAATTCTTCCGATTTTTATTACTTATTAAGTTCTTCTTCTAATTCTTTTTCGTCCAGCAGTTTTTCAGGGTCAAGTGACGGCAGGTTGTATTTTTTTAGTACTTCTTCTGCTTCAAATCTGTTTAAACAGTGGTCAATA
>JAMPCZ010000010.1:0-26020 GCA_023665935.1 Muribaculaceae bacterium
GTTGAAAAATTACTATAAACAGTATTTATCAGATGTGTTAAATAACTTATAGTTTATGCCACTTCTAATTCATATCCTAATTCTTGGAAAATTTTGACAATTGTAGAGAATTTAGGTTCTTTTTCTGATTTAAAAATGCTGTAAAGATGAGTTCTAGACATTCCGACTTTTTCAGCAAATCCAGAAACTGTATCTTTTGCTTTAATAACTATTTCTAATGCACGATAAAATGAATTAAAATCACCAGCTTCAAGATAATCTTTCAAACTTACATTCAAATACAATTTAATATCTTCATCAGATTTTAAATCACTAACTATATAATTTTCTAAATCTAGTGTGTGTTTTAATTCTTTCATTGTAAGTTTCTCCATTCTTGAAGTATACTCTTTGCTTTTTCAATATCTTTTGACTGAGTAGATTTATCGCCACCATTTATCAATAGAACAATTATATTATCAATTTCTGTATAATAAATCCGATAACCAGAGCCAAATTTCAATCGAAGTTCAGATATTTCATTGTCTATTTTCTTATGATCACCAAAATTATTTTCTAATAACCTTGTTAATCTACATTGAACTCGGACTTTTGTAGTTTTATCCAACGAATTTATCCATTCAATAAGTGGACTTTTGTCATTTGCAAGTTGAGCAATTTTAACAGTTCGTTGTTCCATATTAATATTGTACTCTATAGCAGACACTTTGTCAAGATGATACTTTGTTAAAAAAACTATACAGAAAGAGTTAATGCTATACATTTTTGATATAATTAACAACAAGGAGTAAACTTTGAGTTTTAGATTAATAAAGAACATAAATTTAGATGGCGGATTTAAAATTAATCTAAGCAAATTAAGCATTGGATATAGTTTTGAAATACCAAACTTGAAATATACTCAAATGACTAGTGGTAGCCAAAGAATCACATGCTCAATTTCAGGTAATGGTTTATTTTATTTAGAATAAACTTTAAGTAAAAGTAGTGAATATTATGGAACTAAGCAAAACTAAAGGAAATAAAAATGAAGTGCATAAATTGTCAAAAAGAAATAAGTGATGATTCTAAATTTTGTGAATACTGCGGAACTATGATTGAGAATTTTAATAACCTATCGAACAATTACAGTGAATCGGTATCTTCCTCTTCTATAGAAGAAATTTCTGTAATTGAAAAATCTAATAAGGAAATAAAACACGAAAAAAATATTGATAAGCGGATTTATAAATGGAAAGAAAAATTAATTGACTTATCTAAGAGAAATAGATTGTTAAGTTTCAAATTTGCAAAGTTTTCTACATTGAGAATTATTGATGAACAGCCACCGGAAGTTTATAGAGCTTTAGTTCAAAATCAACAAACAATGGAATTTTTGCCAGTAAAAGTTAATAAAGAAGACATTCCGGAAGAAGACAAAAAAAGTTTAGAGGAACTAAATGAAGGAATTGAATTTAAGGCTCAAGAATTTAAAATATACGATGTTGAAAATCTTGATAAAAAGCATTTGGATAAATTCTTACAAACCAAATTATCCGAATCTGATTTAAACAAAACTTTAGGAAAAATCAGCACTACAGCAAAATCAACTAATGACGATTTAGGATATAATGTACTATTTTTAGCTTTAGGTAGTGTTACTTGGTATGAGGCTGATAGTTCAGATGAAAAATTAGAAGCTCCGGTAATTCTTATTCCTGTTGAAATTAAAAGAAAGAGTATCGGGCAGCCTTATACAATAAAATATAATGAAGACTCTGTAATTCTAAATCCTGCACTTGTTTTGAAATTCAAACGTGATTTCGGCATAAATCTTGAAGAAATTCCTTTTGATGATGACAAAATTAATCCTATTGAAATATTTTCACAAGTTCAGGAAAAAATAAAAAAACAATCAAGATGGAAACTTTTAAACAATATTTATATTGGTTTATTTTCTTTTGCAAAATTTGTGATGTACAAAGACATCGATGCAAATCAAACACTTATCAAAAATAGTGATTTAGTCAAAACAATTTGCGGTTTAAATGATGCAAAACAAATTTCAACAGATAGTATTTGTCCATTAAAAGAATTAGACGAAAAAGTAAAGCCGCAAATGGCATATCAAATTCTTGATGCTGATTCTTCTCAACAACAAGCTATTCAAGTTGTAAAACAGGGACATAATCTTGTTATTGAAGGTCCACCAGGAACCGGTAAGAGTCAAACAATTGCAAATATTATTGCAGAATTGTTATCACAAAATAAAAAAGTTTTATTTGTCAGCCAAAAGATTGCAGCACTTGATGTGGTAAAGAGTAGATTAGATAAAAATGGGTTAGCTCCATTTTGTTTAGAATTGCATAGTAATAAAACAAATAGGAAAAGAGTGCTTGATGAATTAATTAACACTCTTGAATATAATTATAATGCAAATTATGATGAAAGTGCATTATCTAAACTCGCGTCTGACATCAAATTGTTAAAAACTTATGCAAATGAATTACACACTCCAATCGGGGCATTAAACTATAAACCTTTTGACGCAATGGGATCAGCTTTATACAACAATTCAATTCCGGATTTTGAATACATTTTTGATGATTACCCAAACTGGACATATGAAAAATTTACAAAAAGCAAAAAACTTTTCACTGAAATAAAAAATATTTTAATTAAATTAGGAAATCCTAAAAATCATTCCTGGTATGGCTGTGAAATTCGAGATATTGAATTTGAAGAAAAACTTCAATTGAAAAATAATCTCAAAACTTTTATTACAAATATTAATGAGTTGACCGATAATATAAAAGACTTAAAAGAATATTTATTAACAAAAAATATTGGAAAATTATCTCAAATTGATAGTTTGATTAATCTTGCAAATATAATTTTGAATATTCCGAATTCAGCTGTGGATAATATAGCTGAAGATAATACTCAAATGTCTGATGATATCAAAACAATATGCAATAACGTTAAACAGTTTAATTTATATAACAATAGAATTAAAAATAAATATAATTTAGGAATTTTAAATGAAGATATAGAAGACTTAATACAAAAATTTTCTATATATCGCGATAAATTTTTTTCAAGGATTTCATTTAAATTCTACAAAGATTGCAAATTTATCAAATCTTTTTATGCTCAAAATTACAAAGCAAGTTTAGATGAGTTGGTAAATGATTTTAACAATATTAAAGAATTAAAAAATTGGATAGAAAAACTTGAAGAATGCGATTCTATTGCATCTGATTTATATGACAAAGTCTGGAATAAAAAGAATCCTAACGAAAAGGAAATAAAAAATCGAAGTCAATATTTATTGAAATTTAAAGAAATAGTTAAATCCGGTAAATATTTTGATGGCAATATTTTACAAAGATTCAATTCAGATGGTATTGATTATGACAAAATTAAAGCTCTAACACAAAAAATAGCTTCATTAAAAGAAGTATTAAATCAGGATTATAACAATATTTGTAATCTCGCGAAATTTGATTGTAGTAAAGCTTTTGGTACAAAATTTGACGATATTGATTTCAGCAAATTAAAAGAGAAATTCTCTGCAATTCTTGAAAATTGTGAAGATTTAACTTTATGGTTTAAATACCTTACCACACTTGACAAACTTAAAATAGCTAACCTGGAAGAATTTTTGAATAAATGTATTGAGTTCAATATTTCAATTTCTGATTATGATATTGCATTTGAAACTCAATTTTTAAGAGTATGGCTTAACGGTTATGTATTTAAGAACATTCCAAGTTTGAAAGTATTTAATTCCTTGGATCAAGATAATCTTGTTCAAGAATTTAAAGCACTTGACAGAAACCAAATTAATACTGCGAAACTTCGTCTTATAAGTAAACTTTCCGCAAACGCAATGGTTGCAAAGGATGAACATTTCAAAGAAACAACAGAATTAAAAAGATTAGGAAAACTCCAAAGATTTAGAAAATCTTTAAGACAAATGATAAAAAGTATTCCAAATCTATTCTTGGCATTGAAACCATGCCTTATGATGAGTCCTTCTACGGTGGCACAACTTCTTGATCCGGAGACTTTTAAGTTTGATGTTGTAATTTTTGATGAAGCCAGTCAGTTAACAACAGAAGATTGTATCGGTTCAATTATACGAGGTAAAAGATTGATTGTTGCTGGTGATACAAAACAGCTCCCTCCAACATCATTTTTTAAAACTGTTGTAGAATCAGATGAAGACGAAGATGACGATGGAAATGCTGAAACAACAGAAAGAGTTGACTTAGATAGTATTCTTGATGAATGTACAACTTCAGGTTTTCCTCAATGTATGTTGAAGTGGCATTATAGAAGTAAACATGAATACTTAATTGCATTTTCAAATAAACATTTATATCAGGAATTATATACTTTTCCAAGTTGTATAGAAGACAGTGAAACTTTAGGTATCAAGTTCTTTTATCATGAACCTTCAGATACAACAAAAGATAACAAACGCGTAGAAGAAGCTCAAATTATAGCAGAAGCAGTTATGCAGCATGCTAAAAAACACCCTGATTTATCTTTGGGTGTTGCAACCTTAAATATAAAACAAAAAGGATTGATTGAAGCGGAACTTGAGAAACTAAGAGAACAAGATCCAAGTTGTGAAGACTTCTTTAGTGATAATAATTCAGAATATTTCTTTATCAAAAATTTGGAATCAATTCAGGGTGATGAGAGAGATGTAATCATGATTAGTGTTGGCTACTTTAAAAATCAAAACGGAACTTTACCAATGAATTTTGGACCAATTAACAAAGATGGTGGTGAAAGACGTTTAAATGTATTGATAACAAGAGCCAGATATATGGTTGAAATATTTAGTGGTATAAAAGCTACCGATTTTAATATGGACAAAACTAACAAACGAGGAGTACAACTTCTTCAGTGGTACTTGGATTTTGCAGAAAGAGGCGAAATTGCATTAAAGCAATCAACAACTGCAGGATTTGATAACAATTTCGACTCTCCGTTTGAAGAATCTGTATGTAATACATTAAGAGAAAGAGGTTATTCTGTAAAAACTCAAGTTGGTTGCTCTGGTTATAAAATAGATTTAGCAATCAGAGATAAAGATAACCCTGGACATTTGCTTCTTGGTATTGAATGTGATGGTGCCGCATACCATTCTTGTGCAACAGCAAGAGATAGAGACAGATTAAGGCAAGAAGTATTGGAACAATTAGGTTGGAAAATATATCGAATCTGGTCAACTGACTGGTTTAAAAATCCACAAAAACAATTGGATAAATTGATAAACTATATAAATAGTCTGGATTCTGGTGAAAATATTGTACAAAATTCTGAAAAAAATAATGCGTTAAATTATGAAAGAGAAAATTCAAAAATTTTTAGAAAATAAATATGTTGATAACTTTTTAATCAGCTTAATCTTGCTAAATTTTATTTTATTTATTTTTCAAACAGATATGAATTTTTACAGCAGATTCAAAGATTACATAAATATTTTTGAATTTTGTTCAATTTTCATTTTTACAATAGAATATTTTTTGAGAGTTCTGTCTATTAAAAATTTTAGAGAATTATTCAAACCCATGATGCTAGTAGATTTTCTTGCGGTATTTCCATATTATTTGACTTTTGTAACTATTAATACCATATTTTTAAGGATTTTAAGAGTTTTCAGGCTCTTGAGAATTGCAAAACTTGCAAGATATACTACAGCATTAGAACGTATGAAGAAAGCTTTCTTAAAACATAAAGATGAAATTATTGTAACCACAGTGATATTTATTATTGGCTTAACAACCGCTTCAATTGCAATTTATTTTGCAGAGCATAATACAGATAGTACTGCATTCGAAAGTATTCCAAAATCTTTTTGGTGGTCCATTATAACATTTACAAGTGTTGGTTATGGAGATACTTACCCTACTACAACTATTGGGAAATTTATAGGAGCTATAACTGCAATAATGGGAGTAGGTCTTCATGCATTACTCATCGGAGTTGTTGGTGCTGCATTTATTGATGCAACCAAAAAAGATAAAGAAGATAAATTATAAGTTTTGACGGAATGATATACCTGTACAAATAATTATAATTTCCCTGCAAATTCCCTGTTAAGCATTTTAGGGAATTTAGATGAAAATAGGTGATATGTCTTAAGCTTCACCATGTAATTTTAGATAAATCACTGTAAAAACTTGAAAATTCCCAGTAAAAATGCTTTTATCAGTGAAAGTAACCAGAGCCTGTTGCTGGGCAGACTGTTCCCACCAGTAATAAAAAAGGACTACATTAAGTAGTCCTTTTTTATAGCAGCTGCATAAAATTTTTTATATAATTTATAGGCTTTTTACAAAGCAGCATTTCCAATTTTTGGAAATGCTGCTATCTTATTTTTATTTCTTACAACCGTTTTAACACTGTGGCATTACCTAAGCCGCTTTTTACTGTGGTGTAAGTCGCTTTAGGGTGGTTTGTGCTGAAGGTTGTGGTTAATTTCTTACCATTTACCTCTTCAACTTTTTCAATCGGCTTGCTCTCGTGTCCTAACGCCCAGCGGAAACCTGCTGTCAAAGCTATACCGTTACGTCCGCCGTTGCGTATCATTGCTTGAGCATAGCCTGTAATTCTGTCTTTCCAGCGTTTTTGAACCCCTACACCATATTCAATATATGGTTTTACAGACATCTCAGGCAGAGTAACATCTGCTGCAGTCACTTTTGTATTATTCATCAAGTTCCAAACCATACCAACCTGTGCATAAGGTTGCCAGCCATTTTTCAAGTTAGAAATAAATTTAATATTTGGTCGTAACTGAATTGTGTTTAGAGGATCACTGGAAATTCTGACACCTGCAGCATTTGTGTAGTCAAAGGTATTTATAAAACTATATGCCATCATCATTGACGGTTGAACAATAAATTTTCCTTCTTTAAAGTCAAAATTGTAACCCGATTTGCTTGCAATACCTGCCATTAGCATTGTGAAGTTTTCATGACCGTACATTGTATGAGATTCTCCGACAGATGCTCCGGCGTTAGCGGTTAAAGCTGTATAGAAATTACCTTTGTACCAAGTTTGAGTCGCACCTAAAATACCACCGTTTTGATATGTATTTACGCCGTTATAACTTTGGCTAGAGCCATTATAACCTGCATATGCCGTTGTTACAGTCGACCAGCCATTAGATAAAGGTTTAATATCACTATGACCGCCCACGAATGTACCATAACTTGTAGTGTTCACTTTAGGACCATTTTTAAGTGAAATACTTTCGAAATTTGTATAAGGTTGAACCCACATAGAGTTACTGTTCATATCATTTCTTGAGTATAATACATTGTTGTTATTTATTGCGTATTGATTAGGTGACAGAAGAGCCATTCTAGATAATCGTGAGTTGTTCATATACGTATCAGCATGCCCAAATGCACGGATAAAAGCTTCATTATGTGCGGCATAGGCTCCAATCTGAGTTGCGACAGGAGAGGCAAGTACTGCAGGGTTGAATGCGGAGCTTTGGTTTCTGCCAGCTGCGTGATTAAACACAAAATAACCAGCATCATCACGGTTGTCATAACTTATAGCATACTTGTATATAGGACTGAATGCTGTAGTTATTTGTGTATCTTTGGATAAATCAGCTAATTCGGAGTAGATTACGCTATCTTTAAAACTTTTGTAAGCGAAAGGAATTGCAATAGAACTTTCTTTTGAATCAGATAAAAGGTTAATTCCGGCAACTCTGATTGTTGCGCCGTTAAGTACAGTTAGATTTTCAGGAAGTCTATCCATACGTTGTTTAGAAAGATCAGCATCAACCAATATATTAACATCATTATTTACGGTAACAGAGGTTGCCAAGAAGTTTGAAACCCGATTATCTACGGTAAAATTCAACATTCCGCCGTTGATATATACATCGCTTGAAGCAAATGCTTTTGTGTCGTAGAAGTTGACATTTTCTGTGTTTAAATTAATGTTTGCATTTTGTATATCGTGTTTTACGTCGAAATTTTTACTTTCGATGTTAACCGTGTAACCCCTAACGCCACTGATTGTACCATCAATGTCTGCATTGTCGATGGTCACGGCAGCAGATGAGTCATTTGCAAATATTACATTGTCACCGGCATTTGTTATTTTTGTATCTTTGATTGTTAAACTTGAATTTCCATTAAGCTTGATACCGTCATTTTTGTTTAAGTCAACTATTGAGCTGGACATTTCGCCTGTTTCAGAGTCTGTTGTTGAAACGCCATTAATTGTTAAGTTTCCGTTAACATTGATCTCTGAAATGTCATCAGCAACAGTGTGAACATCCTTTTCGGTGTCGAAGTTGAAAGATTTTTTCATTTCAGCAAACTCAGTAGCATCTGCAATAAGTGCAAGAGTATCGCTTGCCGGTCTGTAGGATGTGAGAGCTTCTTGTCTGGTTACTACTACCCCGATACTGTCATTTAATGTGTTTGTTGAGGTTAATCCGATTTTTCCGTAAGTGTTGAGTGTATCAACCTTATAATCAAATTTATCTTTCCAATTTACATTTGCTTTTAAGTTTTGTGCGGTTTTGGTTTCAATACTTGAAAGTAAACCGCGTTCTTCCATTTCTTGAGTTAATTCAAGTTGTAACGTACTTGAATTTGTTTCATTTTTGATAATTTGAACAACAATATTTTTATCATAAATGTCGTCAATTGAGCCGTTTATGAAGTTAAGATTAGTTAGAGTTACATTACCTGTAGAATTTTCGGCAGTTGTTATTCCATCCGCTTTTTGACCAATGGTATAAGTCATACCAGCGGTAATATCTGACAAATCAAGGTCAATACTGTAGTTTGAATCAATGGTATCAAGGGATGTAAACGCAACTGTTTGGAGGGTGTCATTTGCCCAGTTAACATTTACATTTTTCAATTCTGCATTTGGAGAACCTTTGAGTATGTTGTTGAGATCTATAGAACTGGTAGAATCTGCATTCATTACAATTCCATAACCATTCGAGCCATTGATATAGTCATTCATGACTATTGAACCGTTGTTTTTTGCTGTCATATTTAAGGTTGCAGTCGATGAATCAACATATATTGCTTCATATTGTTTTTCACCATCTTTAATTTGAACATAGTTTCCTGTAAATTCGGATTTGTCGTTGTCTGCAATAATGTTGAGATTTGCACTTGTCCAAATTGCGCCTCCACGTGCGGCTCCGGAGGTTGTTTTTGCATAATTGTTAAGAAATGACGAGTTAATTATCCCGCTAACAATATTGCCGTCAGCATCTTTTTTACCAATTACAGAATTGTTATAAATAGCACCACCATAGCTGCCACCGGATGAACTCGTAGATGAAGCATAGTTACCTATAAAATCAGTATTGTCTAATTTAGTAATAGTACCTCCATTACTAATTGCTCCACCTTCAGCAGTTCCGCCTTCTGCGTAGTTACGGTTAAAGCTGTTATTTGAAATTTCGTTAATTGTGCTAATATTACGAACCGCACCACCTCTGGAAGTTCCGTTTGCAGCAGCCTTGTTATCATTAAAATCACTACTTATTGTTCCAATACTACCTGAATTAGTAAGCGCACCACCATATGCACTTGTGCTGCTTTGTGAATAATTTTCGGCAAATTCACCTTCGATGGTATTTATTACTCCATTTGAACCATTAAAAATTGCTCCGCCTGAAGTTCCGCCATTACTATTATTTTGTGTGTAATTATCATAAAAATCAGCTTGGATATTAATAATTTTCTTGTTATTAAATATTACTCCGCCTTGAGCTTCTCCGGAACTTTTAGACAGTGCATAGTTACTTGTAAAGGTAGTGTTACTAACATCATTGATAATACCATCATTATTAATTACACCACCTTGAGCTATTCCTGCCTCTACATAATTCTCCTTAAATGTGCTATTTAAAATTTTGTTGATTGTAGTACTGAAATTACGAATAACTCCACCTTTTGAAGTTCCGTATGATTCGGCAATAGCTTTGTTAGATTGAAATTCACCGGTTATAGTTCCTATATTACCGCCGGAATTGGTAATCACACCACCCCAAGCATTTGCACCACCTTTTGAATAATTATTTACAAAAGTACTTTTGATAGTATTTATTACTCCATTTGTACTATTATAAATTGCTCCGCCTGAAGCTCCACCGCTACCGTTGCAAAAGTCTGCATGGTTTTCTTCAAATTTGGCTTGAATAGTATCTATTCTACCTATATTGTAAATAGCTCCACCATGAGCTTCCTTACCGGATGTTTGTGCATAATTCCCGGTAAAAATACTATCTTCACTAATTTTATCAATCGTACCCATGTTGTAAATAGCTCCGCCATCGGCATCACTGTTAAGAGTTTTTGCAAAGTTGTTTGTAAAAATAGCATTAATAGAATCTATTTTACCTCCAGTAAAATTGCTAATTGCACCACCACGTGCAGCAACAACGCTATTTACTGCCGGACCGGATGATTTAACAAAGTTGCCGGTAAAGGCAGCTGTTCTGTCTATTGAACCAATATTTGTAATACTTGCATTTTCTGAAACATAAATAGCTCCGCCTTGCGGTATATTGAACTTATCAGAATCATTATATGTCACAGTTATACTGTTAGCTATAAAATCTGCGTTAATATTACCTATAGAGGCATTCTTTGAAACATATATACCGGCTCCATAATAAGTACTTAATGATTGGCTATCTATATTATTTTTAATAAATAAACCGTTAATATTCCCAACTTCCGAATTTGCCCCTAACCACAAAGCTGCACCATAAGAGCCGATACCGGTATTTTCTATAAAATAGGCATTAACCGAGTCAACATTTTGTTGTTTATCAATTGAAACTGCAGCCGCATCAATACCGGAATTCAAGTTATAAAAAACACCTGAAACATTTGTTGGTACGGTTCCCGCAGTTAAAGCTGATTTTAAATCACTTTGATCGAAATTAATATGATAATTATAGTCGGTAGAATTTCCGCTAACCAAACTATCATTTGTATCCCATTTATAATAAATATCTCTATTTCCGATAGAAGAATTATCAAATTGATAATTGATTTTTTGAGCTGTAATATCACTTGTTTCAGATTCACTTGAAATTTGTGACATATTATCTGCAAATGCCGGTGTTCCTAAAATCACCATGCTTGCAAAAGTCGCTACAGATAAGTATTTTAGGGTTCTACCCCCCCTCGCGCTCTATGAGAGGGTTCTAGCCATTTTTTATTCTTCATAATTCCAGTCCTTATTTTTATTATTTATTTTACTCTTCTCTAATAATTGCAAACTTAACATAATAATTTTAACAAATTTTCTAATTTTTTACAACTCATTTATTTGGTGGAGAATTTTTAATCTTTTAATTAAAATCAAACAGAGTGTTAAAAAACGAGGAATTGTTTTTTGGTGCAGCAGCTTTATTTTGAGCTTTGATAATTTTATTTTGTTCGTTTTTATAAAATTCTTGCTGTAGATTATCTCTTTCTTTTAAGTCTAATGTCAGGTATTTTGGTGTCTCAATTGTGATATCTCCGCTTAGTAACTCTTTCATCATAGCATAGTCTTTTAATGCCAAATTCTCAAAAATTAGATTACCTGTGATTTTTTCACCTTTTATGAGGGGAATATCTGTTATGATATATTCCTTTTTTACAGTTTTATCTGCGGTTTCGCATTCAAGAGTTATATAAGTTTCATCATAACCGATTGCTTTAATTTGCCAATCTTCAATCGGTTCATCTATTGTAATATCAAGTCTTCCGGTATTATATTTGTTATTATAAACTGTTTTGATGTGAACATCGGTATTAGAAATTTTATAAGTCCGCTCCAATGGAGATTTTTGTTTTTCGTTATAGACGTAGAATCCTGCGCTTCCAAGTATGATTCCAAATATAACAAGTGATGAAATTATTAGTAGAGATTTATTTAAGTTTTGTTTTTTGTTCATTTTATGCTCCTAATTATTTAAGGCTTCCTATAATTTGCTGCAATGTAGGATAAATAATTTTCAACATTTCCATTTGCAGTGTGGCTTCTTCGTTTTTCAACGGTAAAGTTATGGTGATATTTTGTGTTAGAGTTTTTGTGCTAACAACTTTTTCTTTATTCATAATTTTTACGCCGGTCAAAAGACTATAGGTGTCAATTTTAGTATACCCTTTTATTTTGTGTTTTTTTAGTTTTACTTCGTAAAACGGTACTATTCTTAGGTCAGAATTATTTTGAGTAATATTTAATTTATTTTTGAACATCAAAGTGTCATTCACGGAATTTATTTTATCCTCAAGAATTTTGTCATCAAGAGTTAGCGGTTTTTTGAAGTTAGTTCCGATAATCGGCTCAATGAAATTTTCTAAGTTCTCAATATAAACATCACTGTCCGCTGATTTCATTTGAGAAGTATCTATCTTGTAAGAATTTGCGCCGCCGGTAGTTACAATCATTGAAGCTTTTACAATATTTGATTTTGACGCTTTTTCAATATCATCTGTGAAAGGATAATCAAGAGTACAAGTTGCAATTCCTTTTCCTATTGTGATAACACGGTACTTAAATGCCGGTAATAAATATTCCGTACCGTTTGAGCCTTTGTGTTTTTTGTATACAACGACACTATCGTTTTCAGATAGGGTTTCAGATTTGTCTTCTAATATTATTTCATTATTATCAACTTTTTTAATTTTATACTCATATTCTTTGAATTCTATTCTTGTGTTAATTTCTTTGGAAATCTTTTCAATCAAATTTTTATACAAAATACTTATAAGGTCATTTTCAGAAGTATCGTACTTTTTATTACTATATCTTGGTTCTGTGATATCGTCTGCGCATTGAGCAAATACAATTTTGCCTGTTTTGTCAAACATTGTTCCGCATGCAAACATTTGGTAGTAGGTACTGTCGAGTCCGCTTTGGTTTAGTTTGAACAATGTTTTTGCAGGCGGAGTGAACGAAAATACCAAGAAATAATCAGGAAGATTTTTAGGTACGATATTTGTTGACTTAAAATTGTTGTTTAAGTCAATTACGGTATTTCTCATTTTGTTAAAGGTAGGATTTGTAGTAATCAGATTGATTTTTGAATCTTGTCCCAGGTTGGTCATCAATAAATCATAAATAGAACTATTATTCATATCGTTTATTAATAGAACTTTCGGTTTCTTTATCTGGTTAATTCCACCATTATTTGATTGCTTTGTAAATTCTGAATTTAATTTTATATTATCTGCAAGCAGCGGCTTTGCGACAGAATAGTTTAATGTTGAA
Source organism: Muribaculaceae bacterium (assembly GCA_023665935.1). Taxonomy (GTDB): domain Bacteria; phylum Cyanobacteriota; class Vampirovibrionia; order Gastranaerophilales; family Gastranaerophilaceae; genus Zag111. Next base: position 13,270 of record JAMPCZ010000010.1, read on the forward strand.
TATATTACCGATAATTGATTATCCATAGAATCAAACAGTAAATCATCTTCCGAAATACCAGCCTCTGATCCTTTATCTAAGACATACAAATTTCGATAATTATCTTTGACTTTTACCGTAATTTCAAACGGATGGAAATTTTGTTTGGCTTTCTCTACCACTTTTGAGATTGCGTTTTTATATGAATTAACATAATGTTCAGAAATTTTATTATAGTTATTATCAAATAATTTATCACCGTAGACAGTTTCGGAAGTTGAATATAAAGTTTCTCCTGTAAGAATATTTACAAAAGATAAACTTGCGGTCAGCGGAAGATATATTTCATCTCCATTAGGTTTTTTGACAATATATTTTGAAGCCCTTGGAATACTTAAATAACTGACGATAGTTCTGTATTTGTTTCTGTCAGTGAGTTCCGGAACAGTATCCGTAAAATTAGCGTTGTAAGTTTTGACAAATTCCGGAATGAAAAATTCTCGTTGTTTTTCTTTTATGAGGGTTTTAAATTCATCACTCATAAAATTTAGTTTAGCTTTGGCGTTTTCATTTTGTTGAAGGTTTTGTGTATTTGATAGAAATATACCTTGAACGGGATATGTTTTTAAGTTGTTATCTTCAGCTAAAGAGAAAGGGGGCATTAACCCTAATACCCCGAATGAAAAAATTATTATCAGTGTCCTTTTCATAATGTTTCTGTTCCTTTTAATGGTTCAAATATTATCTGTTTATCTTTTAGGTTGTAATTATAATTGTTAAATTTTGCGGAAACATCTATCAACTGCATAAATAAGCAGTCGCCGATAGCATCTTTCCCTTTATAATTTAAGACATATTCGATTTTAGTGTTATCAGAGTTTCTTATCACCACATTGTCAATACCTGCGGTATTTTTCACAGCTTTGTTAATATTGATTCTTTCTATTGGTAAAAAGTTACCTCTAATTTCGACGATATATTCGTTGCCGTACATATTCCGTTTATTGTAATATTTTTGAATCTGTTTGGACAACTCATTTCCAAGCCCATTTCCAATTTTATTTGCGACTTTAGCCCTTGCATCGTCTGCGGTATTGCCGAGTGCGGAGTCATGGTATTCTCCGCTTGCAATAACATTTCCATCTTGCGTTGAATAAATTACCATAAATACAACACCATCAGCGGCTCTTTCTCCTGTACTTTCATGAACCCCTCTGTCGGTGATGTATGATACCCCGATTCCAAAATAATCTGCTTTCGCATCTTCTTGTGCAAATTTTATATATTTTACAAGTTCTTCTGAGTTTTGCAATTGGTCTGAACTAATCGGTCTGCCTTTAAAATATTTGCTTTTAAACATTTGTTCATCAATTGTTCGGATATCTTTTAGTGCCTTAACCAATTCAGGTTTTGTAAGATTTATATTTTGGGCTACGGGATTTCGTGGTGCATATTCTTTAATATTTTGGAAGAATTCACTTTCATTCTTTGAATAATCTTTATAATTTCCGTAATTCAAGCTTGCATTCGTGTTAGAAACGGATTTTGCTCCTGCTGCTCCGTAATATCCTGAATAGCCGGCAGCACTTTTTTCACTGTCAGAGTATTTTGCTGAGGCTTTAGTTGTTTGTTTGTCTTTTTCATTGTATTTGTAGTCGTAAGTGGTGACTTCTCTTGTTAAGACATTTGAATGCATATCAGACGGTGCGGCGAAAAATTCATCCATCACTATCAAAATACTTTTAGAGCGGACTTGAGCCGTATTGATTGCAAGCCCCAAATCCGAAATCAATTCTCTAAACTCTGCATCATCTACAGTCATTTTTACTTTGGCGATATAATTGTTATCAATAACTTCGCCTGTGTAGGTTTTATTAGCAAAAGTATTTACCTGAGAGCATAATTCGTTTAATTTGCTGCTTACTTCAGGATTGTCCAATGCATCTGCTCCTAAAGTTCTTTTTATGAGAATGTTTATTGCATCTAAATCCGCACGTTCTCTTGCAGTTGTAACAACCGCACTTCTTACGGTTTGTGATATGCGATTATCTTCTTTTTTACGTTTTTCGGCTTGACGATTTGCTTCTTTAATTTGTTGTGTGTGCATAAATTCTGTTTTTGAATTGTGCGATTTGTCAGACATATATTTGTCTTCCTGATTTCTTGTCGCACCTATGTCATAACCGGTTAATGCCGCAACTCCGCGTCCTTCTATTACTGTTTCAAGTGCTGATGCAGGCATGGAAAACAAACTTAATATAAAGCATACGCTCATAAATAGTGATAATAATTTTTTCATACTTTCTCCTTAGAATAAAAAGAGGCAATATTATTTAATACTGCCTCTTTAGAATTGTTATTTTTTCAAATTGTTAACCGGTTTAATGTTTTTTAATCCGGTAGTCTTAACATTAGTTGTTTGTGTGTTTATTGCAAGTCCGTTATCTTTCATAACTTTTTTCAATTGACTAACAGATTTTGCAAGGTTTGATGAACCTTCTTTAATCAAACCGGCAGTATCTTTTAGTGCGCCCATTTCAAAAGCTAAAGGTGCTGCTAAAAGAGGATTTTTTGAAATATTAAATCCTAATTTAGTACATTGCATTCCTAATGCACCATATGATGCTGCTGCACCAATTACCTCAGATGCTGCATTTGTAAATTCCTCTTTTTGTGCAGGAGTTAAAGTGTCAATAGCTTTTTTGATTGTACCGTCAGTTTGGTTAGCTTCAAAATACTCTTTAGTTTTTAATCTTAACTGAGCATTTCTTTCTTCTTTTGATAAATCCTGGTTATTGTTGATTGCTGATAGAGAACTGCGTTGTTCTTCAGTTAACAATACTTTTGCAATCTTTTGGTTTGCATTTCTTACGGTTTTATCAATTTCATTAAGATTATAGTTGATTGAACCGATAACACCTTCTTGCGGGTATATAACTTCAACATCCGGAACTACAACTATATTTTCTGCTTTGTTTACTTTGTTGATAGCTTTTTTAACAGAAGAGCTTGTTCCAAGATTTTTTTTGATACCTAGAATCAATGCACCGGCATTTTTCAATTCATCTTTTGCTGAAATTGCACTTACGTTACCGTCTACAATTGCTTTTAATGGTGCGGTTAATTCATTTGAGATGTTTTTGTATTTATTATCAACGTTTTTAATAGCTTTTACGGCGTTGTAGTATGCAGTTTTGTCAAAACTTTCTTCTGCGTAAACTTGGTGGAAAGTTTCATCAGATAATGCTGCAACAAGAGCTGAATCTAATGCTTCATCAATTTCAGCATCAGATAAAGCTTTTATTTCCGCAATTTTATCTCCTGTTAGGATAACATTAGCCAATTGTAATCTGGCATTTCTATCCTCGGCTTTAATTGCGTTCAATTTCTTTTGTTGTGCTTCAATTTTAGCTTGATATTCTTTTTGGTATTTTTCATTTGCAGCATTTTTGTCGGTTTTTGCACTTTGAGTTGTCGGCGATTTAACAGCAGATAACCCCGGAGCTTTAAGCTCAATAGCACTTGCACTCAATGATGCTGATGTTACCATAGCTAACCCTAAAACTGCTAAACTAATCTTTTTCATATATTCTCCTTTCTTAATTAATAAATATATATTTACTATGATGATAAATATAAGAATTATGATTAAGTTAAATCAAATATGATAAAAAAGCAACCATAAAATAATCATTTATATATCCAACTTAATCTTTATATAAAAGTGCTAATCACTTATACTAATAAAAATAGGACAAAATATGGCTACAATAAGTGTATTAGTCGGTAAAAGAATAAAAGCGATAAGAGAATCTCAGCATATAAAGCAGGTTGAACTTGCAAATATGATAGATATTGAGCCGACCAACTTAAGTAAAATTGAAAAGGGTGCTCATTTCCCAAAAGATGAAACTATTAATAAAATAGTTAAGGCTTTGAATATTGAAACAGAAGATTTGTTTTACTTTGAACACTTGCAGGAAAAAGATGAGCTTATAAAAAATATTACCCGGATTTTGTCAGAATCTAAAACCGAAGACTTACAATTTTTTTATAGAACACTTGTTGCATATAAAGAGGTGAAACACTAATCAGTATCCGTGTGTGATTAGTCGTTACAGCCAGTCGATTAATGTTTTTCTGTCCCCGAATTTGAAGTTGAATCCGCTTTCGAACACAGAATCGGTCAAGAATTTATAACTGGCATTAAATGCAATCGGCTGGGTTTCTATTCCGAGTTTTCTGAATTTTTCCGCAGAAACTTTTGAGCCGTCATCTTCAATAACGTTTGAGTAATTCAATCCTTCCGCATAACAAAACGGAATATCCACACCATCTTGGGTTTCAGTTACAAGCATCAATCCGAATGCACGGCATACAATTCCGCGATATTCATAAACCGAGCATTCATTATTTATTAAAAACGGACAGTCGTATGTGAATTTTTCGCCCTTAAAATTTGCTTTTTCTTGTTTTATTCGGTTAATATTTTCAACTATTTTCGCGCTTGTTTCTTTATCTAAATTTTTTGTTCCCTGAATAAGGTATGCTGCTTCAATCTGTGTATACGGAAATTGTGCATTTTGACAGCATTTCCCGCAGCCGCGTTTGCAGAAAATATATGGTTTTTGTTTTTCAAAAAATCCCGTTAATTTCTTGTCTATAAATTGCAGGTATTTTACGTAATTCTCCATCATGCTAATGTTATATATTGATGATGGGGTTTAGTCAATCGACTAATTTAAGTATTAATTTGCGCGGGGTTATTTTTGATGGTATAAGTTATAATATGCAAAAAAGGAGTTAAATATGATACTTGTTACCGGTGGTGCCGGATATATCGGCAGTCATAATGTAATTGCGTTGATTGATGCGGGTTATGAGGTTGTTATTTTTGATAATTTAGAGCTTGGACACATCGAAACCGTTGAAACTTTAAAAAATATCAAGACAAAGGGCCGCGCTGCAGGATTTGTCCGCGGGGATTTGCAAAACTATAATGATATAGCTTCTGTATTTTCCGAATATAAAATTGACGCGGTTGTACATTTTGCGGCGTATTCTCAGGTGGCAGAGTCTGTACAAAACCCTCAAAAATATTATTTTAATAATGTTTACGGAACATTGAATCTGCTTCGTGCAATGCTTGAAAATAATGTTAAACATATTGTATTTTCTTCTACTGCGGCAACTTACGGGGAGCCGGTGTATGTTCCGATTGATGAAAAACATCCGCAGAATCCGATAAATACTTACGGTAAAACAAAATTGATGATTGAAAACATCTTGGATGATTATGATAAGGCTTACGGGCTGCGTTCTGTGCGTTTAAGATATTTCAATGTTGCGGGTGCTGATAGCAAATCGCGTGTCGGAGAGTGGCATGAGCCTGAAACACACCTGATTCCGAATGTTTTGAAATCAACTTTTGGTGACGGTAAAAATTTTAAAATGTTTGGGACGGATTACGACACAAAAGACGGAACTTGTGTAAGGGATTATATTGATGTCGAAGATTTGGCGCAGGCACATGTTTTGGCACTTTCTTATCTAGAAAATGGCGGACAAACCAATTATTTTAATCTTGGAACAACCGCAGGAAGCAGTGTGAAAGAAGTGTTTGTTACGTGTGAAAACATTACGGGAGTGCAAATCCCGGTTGAAATTATGGGCAGGCGAGAGGGTGATCCGGCAACATTGATTGCCGATAACACAAAAGCCAAAACGGTCTTAGGCTGGAAACCTTCTAAAACGCTTGAAAATAGTGTCCATACCGCTTATGAATGGGAAAAAATATTATCGTCATAAGTGACATCGTGTGTGAAATTTTATAAATTTTCTAATACAGACAGCAAAAAATTTTTTGCCGGTGTTTTTAGATTGTTACTTAAGATTAAGCAATAATTATTGTATAATTGACAATTATTTTTAATTATATTAGCATTGACTTAAAAAAGGAAGAAAAATAAATGTTCACAACACAAACAATGATGATGCAAATGCAAATGCAAATGCAAATGATGATGCAAGGCTATGAGTCAGGCGGTCATTGTTGTGTGATGCGAATGTGCTAAACAATAAACAACAAGTTTAAGAGCCGCCTGAAAGGGCGGCTCTTTTAATGTGAACTCCGAGTGGAACAAACTAAAAGCATATTCGTTGAATGAAAGGTTTAAAATGATTACAAAAATAAATAATACTCAAATTATCTCAAATACAAATCCTGCAACAAAAAAAGCCCCGTCATTTAAGGGTGCGGGAACCGTCAAATTTTTAGATGCGTTTATAAAATCTCAAGAGAATTTATCTTCAACTCGGTTTATTCAGGGAACTATGACAAATTGGTTTCCAAAGGCGGTCTTATCAAGGAGTTGGGTCGATTTTTGCGAATTTTCTTTTTTGGAATTTTTAGAATCAGGTTTATTCTATTTTGCCGCTCCGTTTTTTGGAGAACACTTGTATAGGAACAGGTTATTCAAGTCTGTTCAGCCTAAGAATTTGAAAAACGATATAACTAAAAACCTTTCTAAAAGTGTTGAAGAAATTAAAAAATCAAGGATTGATAAGTCGCTTCAAAAAAGACTTATAACAACTAAAGGCGGAGTTCTTTTGGGGTGTTTGGCTGTTCCTGCGCTTGAATATTCTATCGGTTTTGCAAAAAATCTGTTTACTTTGAAGGTTTTTAAAGTCAGCAATTTTGACAATGTTGCTAACCTGAATCACGATAAAAAAGAAGATAAAACCCAGCAGCAGAAAGTGGAAAATCATTCTAAAAAAGTACTTATGAAGGTCGGTTTGTTAATCCCGGCAGCGATTGCAAGCGGACTTGCACTTGCAAAGTTTGGATACAAATCAAATGCGGCGGTCAAATTTTCACAGGTAATTCTTGAGCCGGGAGAAACTATTTCCAAATTATTTAAGATTAAATCCGAAAAGGCAAATAACTTTCTGAAAGAGTATTTGAAGCTGGATTTTGTGAATAATAACGGCAAATTATCATTGAGTAAAGGTCAGCTTGCCGCAACTTGTATAACAGGATTGTTCGGTTATTCTGCGGCTTCAAAAGACAGAGGGAAACTTGATTTTTATGAAACCTGGACAAGAGTTCCGCTGGTTGTTTTGTATACAATTTTTGGTTCTTCATTGCTTGATGGCGGATTTAAAAAGTATTTGGCGGCAAAAGGTAAGTTCCCTGAACTTATCAAACGTAACCAAAACGGACATATCGCGGCGGTACCGTCAAGGAAAGACTTACCTGTAATTGCTGATAAGTTAGCTAAGATAAATAAAACCGCAAGCGATGTTGAATTAGCAAAACTGATTAAGCAAAAAGCTCTGATAACTGGTGTTCCGTACGCATTTAGTTTACTTGCAATGGGCTTTACATTGAGTGCGGTTTCACGAATTTGGACTAAGTACAGATATAACCACCAAGCTAAAAATAATTCCGTAAACACTCAGAATGATTATGTTAAATTCAGCCCGGTATTTGAGGGGTTTAAGGTTAGTAATAGGGTTTAGTTGTCACCTTAACGGATTAGCGATGAAAACTCATCTCTGCTCGGCTTCCTCAGAATGACTCTTAACCTCCTATTAACTTATTCACTTATTAACTTCTAAAATAAGTTCACTAAGTTTTTGGGCAATAATTTCGTGAGAACTTTTTGTGTAATGCAATCCGTCCGTATCTGATGGCGGAGCGAATTGGTTAAAATCGCAGTACAAACAATTATTGCTGCTTGCGGTTTGTTCAAAAATAGGGAAAACTTCTTGAATTTTGCTGATGGATGTTTGATTGAACATCAAAGAAAAATAACTTTTCAAAATATTTTGTGTAATTTTTACAGGCGGAACGATTATGATTTTTGTATTTTTATTTACTTTCTTTACGGAAGTAATTAGATTTTCCAACCCTAATTTACAATTTTCGCTTGTCAAATTGTAGAAAATCTGTGCATCGTTTGTTCCTAGTGCAAGGATACAAATATCAATATCCTGATGGTTTTGAAGATATATCGAAAGGTATTCTCCGCCGCTTTGTTTTAATCCTTCGGGGTTTGTGAAAAATCCCGTGCGATTATTCATTCCTTCTTCAATTATTTCATATTGATAATCTAATGCCGATTCTAAAATTCCGCTCCAGCGTGAATCTTTGTCATACCGTGCTGCGGTTCTAGGAATAAAACCGTAGGTGTTAGAATCTCCGTAACATAAAATCTTCTTCATAATTTATTATTATAGTATATGAATTAAAAATCACCAACACAAATCTACCGGAACTTGTATATAACTTCAAATCCATTTAGCCGGATTTATTTCCCGGTGATAAAAATGGGTGGATTCTGCTCTGTAAGTACCATTTTAGTTGAAGTATGTCACACCGTAACGTCTGTATACTTTCGGGGTTTTTGCTGCTGAGGTGCTTTTGTTTGATGTTGTTGCAGAAATTTGTGGTTTTGCGGTGTTGGCGGCTGCGAGTTTTTCTGCTTCCAATGCCAGTTTCATTCTCATATTTCTTGTCATTGCTTTTCTGTGCTGGCTGGTCCTGTCGTAAGGTCTTTTGTAATGAGTAGTTTCTGCAACATGTCCATAACGGCAAGGTCTTTTGTAGCGGCTGCCTGAGCAATTACTGCAAGCTCTGTAGTTGGGTCTTCTGTTATAGGCTTGGTTTGGAGTCATTGGCATACCGGCTCCGCGGGTTACTGAAACTACTCCGCCAGCTCTGTTATGAGATACAATTACGCTTTCTGCCATTACGCTGCAATGTGTAAATAATAAAATTGCTAAAACTGCTAAAAATTTCTTCATAAGACTCTTGCCTTTCCCCATTATTTTCTATTGTATCTATTTAACGATTATGAAAACAAAAAGTGTTAAACTTCAGAGGAAAATGTTACTAAACTTAATATATTAATTCAGGATAAGGATGCCGGCGTTCAGATATATCGCAAAAATTACTTGTAGAATATATGGAACCAATAACCATCCTGCAAGTTTTGAAACCTTAAACACATAGCCGATTGTGATGAGTAAAATCAAGAATAAAACGATAACATCAATCATTCCCAAAACGGGTGATTTGAGCTCAAAAAATACATAACTCCATGCAAAATTCAGCAGCAATTGAAATAATAGCAAGCCTATGGCAATGAATTTGTTGCTGGAATTCGGCTTAGACAGAATGATTATAAACGCTATTCCCATCAAGGTATATAAGATTCTCCACGCTATCGGAAAGTACGATGTCGGTGGAGTTAACGGCGGTTTTCTTAGTAATCCGTACCAAATGTTCATAAACTATTTTTGTGCGAAACTTGTTAGAAAACATTGCGCATTTTAGTTAGTCCAGCAGGGTAAATCTCAGGGTTCCGCAATCATCAACCTTTTCGTTCCACATTTTTGCCGGTCTAATCCAAACCTGACCGTCTTTTACTGATTGGTAAACGATCATATCTTCAAGATTTTCGGAATTTTTGCCCAGTGCAATAATCTTGTAAATATTTCCTTTGTAGTGTTTATAGGTTTTTCCGATTTCAATTTTTTGCATAATTTTTACCTTTTTATGAGATAAAATTTTGTCATTTTGAACTTGATTCAAAATCTTAAAATTTTATCTTAATTTTAATACTGCACTGTGTCGTTTTGTTGTTGCATTCTCTTTTCTATAGGAGAAAAATTTGTCGTTGTCACATACCGTGCAATAAGGACATACATCAATTTTTTCTACTCCGATTTCTTGAAGTTGGCGTTTATTAATATTTTTCAAATCAACAAAATATTGGAGTTCTTCCCTCTCCGATGGGAGAGGGTTAGGGTGAGGGTTTAATTTATATAATCCGTCAAAAGTTTCAACCGTAGTAGCTAATTTTTCATAAACTTCTTCTCCCACGTTATAACAGTAAAACCCAATCGCAGGACCAATAACGGCAACTATATCAGATGGTTCGGAATTAAAATTTTCTTTCATTTTTTGTACGGTAAGCGGTGCGATTTTTTGAGCTGTTCCGCGCCAGCCGGCATGAGCAACTGCTCCGATATTTTGTTTTTTGTCGTATAAAATTATCGGGGTGCAATCGGCAAAATTTAAGAAAATTCCAAGGTTTTTTTCTGTCAGAATTAATGCATCGGTATCGGGGTAATCTTGGCGTGATTCTATTGCTATATCTATATTTGCGCTATGTGTTTGAACCGGTGAGATGAGATTTTTTTCGTCAATTTTTAAGTAATCTGCGATGATTTTTTTGTTATTTTTTATTTCAAAAATTCTGTCATTCTGAACTTGATTCAGAATCTTAGAATTTTTGATTGGGGTTTGTTTATCTACCTCTTTATCACAGATGCAAATATCGCGTGTTGTAAAAAACGCTTCTGCCGCGTGGATTAAATCTGATTTTAAAATTTTCTTTCCATGAATTTCATCAAAATAGAACATATATTAATTATAGCAAAAAGTAAGGATTTTATGATAATATAAATTTGTAGCTTAGGAGAACAAAATGAGTTTGGTTAATACGGAATACTTGTCAAGGTGTCTTAAAACTCTTGAAAAATCATATGAAATGATTAAAACAGCAGAAGAAGGTTCTGTTGAATATGAAATGTATAGAAATTCATTAGTTAAAGGGTTTGAAATGACGTTAGAACAGAGTGCAAAGCTTCTGCGCAAACGTCTTGTCCCATATTTTGCAAGTAAAAAAGCTGTAGATACTTTGACATTCAAGGATTTGTTTCGTTATGCTTTAAAATATTCTTTGATTGATGAACAAGCAGTAAGTCGTTGGTTCCGATACCGAGATAACAGGAATAATACCGCGCATGATTATGGAAGAGTTTTTGCTGAAGAAACTTTGACCATAATAGACAATTTTATCGCTGATGTAAAAGAAATAAAAAGGGTTATTGAAAATGCCTGAATTATTTATAAAAGATGAGTATTTAGCAGAATTAAAATCAATTTTTTCCTACTATTGTCCTAATGCAGAAATTTGGGCATATGGCAGTCGTGTTGGCGGTGACGCGCATGAGGGCAGTGACTTAGACTTAGTTGTAAAATCTTTTGGTGATGATAATTGTAGTTTATATGAGTTAAAAGAGCTTTTGAATGACAGCAACATTCCGTTTTTAATTGATATACATGAATACGATTATTTACCCGAATCTTTTTGTAAAGAAATAGATAAAAATTATGTCAAAATATACTATAATACTTTGTAATTAAGTTTTATTTTGAATATTATGTTTATTAATATTTGGGAACGTTAATAAATATCTGAAAGCTGCTTTTTATAAGGCTTTTGGCGATTTTACCAAAACCTGCTGTTTATGCAATGTTTAGCAAAATTTAAAAACCGATTATGTCCTTTAAACCCTCTCAAACTCAAACAAACAACCCTTTACATTTACCCCTGTAAATTTTTATTAAGAAAAGTGAAAATTTTTTCTAAAAAACATGGCATATTTGCTTGACTATTAAAATTGAAGTACTATGATGGGATAACATGCAAATGTAGAGTCGGGTGAACTATGCCCGAAAATCCGAAAATCATTGGAAGTTTGATTATACAAGGGTTTCACCAACTTTACAAATCCCTGAAATTGCAGTTATTTATCGAATAATTTGACATCTGAATATAACTTAACAAACATGTCATCCTGAATTTGTTTCAGGAGTTTGGAAAAAGAATTCTGAAACAAGTTCAGAATGACATCATAAAAAGTTTATTTCTATCAAAATCGGTAGAGGGTTTACAGCCTTAAGTTAGAAAAAGTTTATAGTAGTACACCATTATTAAATGAGGTGAATTAATGTCTGAGACAAAATATGCAAAAAGAGTAACGCCAATGGGTATTCCTCATACTCGTTTGGACGATTTACCGGACCTTATTGAAGTGCAAAAAAAATCGTTTGAATGGTTCTTAAAAGAAGGTTTGAAAGAAGAATTACTTTCATTCTCTCCTATTAAAGACTATACAGGCAGATTAGAATTACACTTCTTACCAAACTATACTTTCGACAATGCAAAGTATACAGTTGAAGAGGCAAGAATCCATGACGCAACTTATGCAAAACAATTGCGCGTTATGATTAGATTAGTTAACCGTGACAGCGGTGAAATTAAAGAACAAGAAGTTTACATCGGTGATATCCCTACAATGACTGACAAAGGTACATTCATCGTAAACGGTGCAGAACGTGTTATCGTATCACAAATCGTTCGTTCTCCTGGTGTTTACTTCAAATGCGACCCATCACCAACAGGAAAACGTTTGTATAACGCAACTATGATTCCTAACCGTGGTGCTTGGTTGAAAATCGAAACTGATTCTAACGATGTAATCCACGTTAAAATCGATAAAAACAGAAAAATCTTAGCTACAACTTTATTGAAAGCTATGGGTATTACTGTTTCTGAAATGGAATCAAAATTCACTCACTTTGAATTCTTGAAGAAAACTTTGGAAAAAGATACTACAGAAACTACTGATGAAGCTTTAGTAGAATTGTACAAAAAGTTAAGACCTGGAGATCCTGCTTCTCCTCAAGGCGGACGTCAAATCTTGGAATCAAGATTCTTTGATGAAAAGAAATATGACATCGGTCGTGTTGGTCGTTATAAATTAAACAAAAAATTAAACTTAAATATTCCAAACAACCAAAGAACATTGACTGTTGAAGATATCGTTTCAACTATTGAATACTTAATCAACCTAACTTATGATGAAGGTCAATTGGATGATATCGACCACTTGGGTAACAGAAGAATCCGCTCAG
>JAMPCZ010000010.1:26120-35098 GCA_023665935.1 Muribaculaceae bacterium
TGAAACGAAGTGAAATCCGGATAGCGAACAGATTGAGCAGGTAGTGGCAAAGCCACGAAGGCGAAACTCTGTGAGCGTGGAGTAAATTTCAAGACACGGGGCACTATGCTACTAACTGCCTTGCACGTTGCAAGATGAACGCGCTCCGCGGGACGGTTCCGCCGTGGTATCTTGAGTTTCGCGTTGAGCTAAAAGCCCAACCTACATGCTAAAATTCCATTACCTTGTCTTTCTGAACTGGCTATAATTTTTATTTACCTCTCCCCCTCTTGCCTTTTTTTATTTTGTAATGTATAATTCAATTGTAGTTAAGGGTTTACGGATTGACTGAATCTGTATTAAAAAGTTTTCCCTCAAAAAGAAAGAGATATACTCGTTGGGATGAGTACAACAGAATTTAATTACAAATTTATAAAAGAACATTCAAGTGCAGGAAGCTGGCGCAGAGGTTACGAACTTCATACAAAAGATATGGTGTTTGATAATTATCCTGAAAAAAACTTTTATATGGCAAAAGTTAAGGGTAATTTTCAGGCTCATTACAATACTGATTTGATTTTTAAGAAGAATAAAGTTGAGGCGCGTTGTAATTGCCCGCTAAAAGAAGAGTGGTGCAAGCACTCTGTTGCCGTTGCGTTGAAGGCTATAGATGACCATGCTTATGAAGACTGGCTTGAAACGAAATTTGGCATGAATTTTGAGTTTCCTGATGAAAACACTGCCTTAACTGAAGAACCTGACGGTAGTTATATCTTTCATTTTAACCCGAAAAGAAAAGCGAACTTCTTTTCGGTGTTGGTGCGCTCAAGAGAAACAGGTAAAATTGTCCGTCAAATTGAACCGATTTTAAAAGCTGTTATTGAAGCTCAAAAACAGGACAAGAATTTTGAATTGAATAACTCTCAAAAGGTTGAACTTTTGATATTTCAGCAATTGTTGAAGGTTTCACGCCAGGATAAGAAAGCCGGTTGGTATGATATTCCGATTTCTAAATTCGGGCCGGTGTTCTCTCTATTGGCAAAAGCCGATGAGGTTTTGGATGAAAAAACAAAAGAACGATTAAAGTTTACGGATGAAGAGTGGAAACTCGTACTTTATGTTAATACTTCAAATACCGCCGGTACTTTGTTATTGTCTTTGGAGTGGAAGCGTCCTGATAAAGACGATGTATATCCGTTTGAGGAAGTACGATATTTTTCAAGGCATTTGAAATGGGGCAGGTATAAAAATATTATTTTTCCGACAAATGTTGCGATGCAGAATGTCCCTCAAAATATTATTAAATCTTCGTTCACCGAATTAAAAGATTCTGAGGGCGGCAAGTTCATCTATGAAGATTTACCAAAGCTTCAAGCTGTTATGGATGTTGTGGTGGATGAAAAAATTTCTAAATTAATGCTTGAACAGCGTCCGCCGGTTAATGTTGTGACGATGGGCATTGATTATGATCAATCACTTAAAGCATCGTTAGATTTTGAGTATGACGGGGTCAGGGTGCCGTTTTCAAAAACTAATGCGGATAAGGTTCAGTATATTACCGTTAAAAAGCCTGATGAAGATATTATCTATTGGGTTAAACGTAATTTAAAACATGAACAGGAAGCTTATGCAATGCTGCTTGCGTGTAAATTTGTTCCGATGCAGACAAATAACCTTGCGTTAGAAAAAGAAACCGCTATTGATTTCTATAATTATTATCTTAAACAAGCAGGTGAAGGTTGGAAGTTTGAAGAAAAAGATGATATGTCTTTCTTTAAATTGATGGAAAACCCGTTCAAATTGTGTGCGAAAATTGACTTTTCTGATGAACAGCCTGATTGTTTTGATATAAGTATCTATGGTCAAGCCGGTGAAGAAGTTATCGATTTTGACGAGATTTATGATACTATTCAAAGCGGTGAAAAATATGCCCGTATCCGCAGTCTTGGGTTCGTAGAATATCCTGCTCAAAATATTTATTCTATGATGAGGTCATTCAATTCTTTTGACGTGTACAGAAATCCTGATAACAGGTTTACCGTAAAGACTTATCGCGCAGGGTTAATTAATGAGCTTAAGAATTTAAATGTCGAGCTGATATTGAGTGACAGATTTAAGACATTTTGGGAACAAATGTCTACCTTCTCAGCCTCAGAAGATTTGACATTGCCGGAAGGAATAAACGCAGAGTTTCGCGAATACCAAATGAAAGGTTTTGGCTGGCTTTGGTTCATGTATAAGTATGGGCTTAATGGAATTCTTGCCGATGATATGGGTCTTGGTAAAACTTTGCAGGCGTTGACTGTTCTACAAAAAGCCAAGGAAGAAGACGGTTCTATGCCGACGCTTGTAATTGCGCCGACGACTGTTGTTTTCAACTGGGAATCAGAAATTCAAAAATTTGCGCCGACTCTTTCTTGTTTGAAGCTTCAAGGCGGTGAACGTAAGCAATTTTTCAAAAAAATTCCGGAATACGATGTTGTTATTACCAGTTATGCACTTTTAAGACGTGATATTGCGAAGCTGAAAGATATCAATTTCAGATATGTTATTTTGGATGAATCTCAAAATATTAAAAATTCGACTTCTCAAACTGCGCAAGCCGTAAAACAGTTAAATTCACAACACAAGCTGGCTCTGTCAGGTACTCCGATTGAAAATAAATTGGAAGAGTTGTGGTCCGTGTTTGATTTCCTTATGCCGGGATTCTTATTTTCAATGGCTGATTTTAACTCGCACTACGTTAATCCGATTATGGAACGTCAAGATAAGATTGTTGAAAAACGTTTGAAACTTCAAATTTATCCGTTTATCTTGCGCCGTATGAAACGTGATGTTGCAAAAGATTTGCCGGATAAGGTTGAAAATATTGCATACTGCGAACTTACAGATGAACAAAGAGATTTCTACTTGCAAGTTCTTGATTCGACAAAAGAAGAGTTGTTCAAATCTATTGAGCAAAACGGGCTTGAAAAGAGCAGATTGTCTATTTTCTCAGCACTTCTTCGTATGCGTCAAATTTGTTGTCACCCTAAACTTTATGATAAGAATAATGTTAAAAATATTCTTTCATCAGGTAAGTTTGAAAAACTTAAGGCTATGCTCGAGGAAATTATTTCTGAAAAACATAGGATTCTGTTATTCAGTCAATTTGTTGATATGTTAGATATCGTGAAAGATTGGCTTGATAAATCAGGTATTAAGTATGAGTATTTGACAGGTAAAACTAAGGATCGTCAGGGTGCGGTAGAAAGATTTAATACCGATCCGACAATTCCGATTTTCTTAATCAGTTTAAAAGCCGGTGGTACAGGTTTGAACTTGACAGGTGCAGATTATGTTATACATTACGACCCTTGGTGGAACCCTGCTGTTGAAGACCAGGCTACTGACCGTGCGTATCGTATCGGACAGACTAAGAAGGTGTTTGTATACAGGCTTATTACTAAAAATACTGTTGAAGAAAAAATCCAAAAACTTAAAACTGTTAAACGTAACCTTGTTGACAGCGTAATTTCCGTTGACAGGAATATCACAAAATCGCTTACAATGGACGATATTCGTGAAATCTTCTCTGTCGATTAGGGGGCAGGTTAGTATAGCAGAACATTTTAAGATTTTGAATAGATTTCAGATTGACAGAATTTTTTGTTATTCATTTTCCTTGATTTTGTTTCTTTTATTTTGGCAGGCATTCAAAGTATGTTTTACTGCTATCGTATGGACATTTGTCTTGAAGTGCGTATTGTGCACATCCGATACCGTTCCCTTTTTGTGTCGAAGTTAAGTTACATGGATTCCCCGAAGTTTGCGATGCCCAATTGTCCGGCTCGTCTTCTTTTGCGGTAAAGTTAGCTTGTACTCCTTGCAGAGAATCATCTTTTTTGTTAACTGAAAAAATAAATATATCGTGTCCAAGTCTGTTAGGTTTTGCAGAACCATTGATATCTACCGGGATATATAGTTCAAAATTTTCAATCCAATAGTTTATATATTGACCGTCAGCCATTGCTACTGTTAGATAAAGAGCTTTTTGAAAACCATGGTTGCCGAAATCCGTCGATGTTGCGGATGCTTTACCGTTATAACTTTTTATTGTATCATTTGCTCTGTTTACGTTATAATATAATAGGTTATAGTAGCTTGGTTTAAAACTTTTTATATTGTGATTTGATAAAAGTTCATTAAGACATCTTGGTCTATTTATATAAGAAGAATAAGTACTATAATCGATGCAATATTCTGCAAAAGTTTCAATATCTGTACTGGCTTTCGTTCTGCGTATAACTTGATTAACTAAAGCGACACTCTTTTTAAATTGGTTTTTTAATACTATAGAACGACATTTGTTTAACACATTCGGAATTGTAATAGCTGCAACAACTCCAATAATCCCCAACGTAATTAGTGTTTCTGCAAGCGTAAAACCGCTTAACAAGTGGCGTCTACCCCCCCCCTGCTATTCTTGTAGTAATTCTTCATGTCTATAACCTCGTTTCGTAACACCCTACTATTATATCATTTTTGCCGGCATTTATCAATAGTTATTAGTCCCTATTTGGGCAGAACTATTTTTGCTTCTACATTTTTTGCACTTTCTATACTGTTGTTAAATCCGTTTAATAGTTCTGCGGCGGTTTGAGCGTTATAGACCTTCCCGCTGGTTACCAGTGCGGTACACTCAAGCTGCTCCAAGTCATCTGAATCTTTAATATTAAATGCGATAACGTCAATAGAAACATCACGGCGTACCCGGATTAAATTCATGACAAATGTGCAAGGGCTTTCGTCACAATTTTCTCCGCCATCCGTCAGTAAGATTATGTGCTTTTTCCCGTTAAACCCCATGAAATCATATTTGATGGCTTGTTTTAGTGAGTATGTAATCGGTGTCATTCCGCGTGGTTTTGCCTTTGTTAATGATTGTTCAATATAGGGGGTATTATTTTTTAGTATCGGGCTTACTAATGTTGAGGCTCGGCATGCTTCCATTGGAGTGAATCCCATTCTGTGTCCGTAAATTCTTAGTCCGACCCAGGTATTAGGGTTGATTTTAGGTAGAATTTCTTTCATCGTTTTCAGCATTAGATTCATTTTTGTTGAGCCTTCAATCGGTTCGGTCATACTATTTGAAAAATCTAATATAAAAAGTATTCGTTCGTTTTCTTCAGAAGAAAACTTTTTTGTGTAATTACTGTCAGGGGTGTGTAGACCGTATTGAGATGCGATTACTGGCAGAGTCATGCTTAGCGTTATAATCAGATATTTTATAATTCGTTTCATAATACTATGTTTGAATATTTTAATGATTTTAGGTATTCTCCTTTTTGGTAATTCTTCATAAATCTGTACATTTACACCTGCTTGTAATATCATGTACTCAAAAGAAGGATTTGGGATATGAATAATATTATTAGACAAGCGGAAAAAGATTTAGCTCCTCAGTTTGAGGAATTGGAAGAGATAAGGGATTATAATCAGGAAAAGGTTTTGGATGCTTTTATTGATAATAAAGTTGCACCTGAACATTTTTATACTGTATCAGGTTATGGGCATGATGATTTGGGTCGCGAAGTTTTAGATAAAGTTTTTGCTCAGGTTTTTAAGGCTGAGAAAGCTTTGGTTCGTATACATTTTGCATCAGGCACGCATACTCTTGCCTGTGCGTTATTCGGGAATTTAAAATCCGGTGATAAATTATTGTCAGTTGCCGGAACTCCGTATGATACGATGCAGGAAGTTATTGGGACAATGGGGGATGAGGAAACGAAACGAGCCTCTTTGATAGGTAACGGAGTTTTGTATGATGAGGTACCTCTGATTGACAATACTGATATCAATTATGATAAGCTGGAACAGATGGTTGATGATACAACTACAATGGTCTTAATCCAGCGTTCAAAAGGGTATTCGACTCGCAAGTCTTTGACTGTAGATACGATTGAAAAAATCTGTAGGATAGTAAAATCAAAGAATCCAAACTGTATATGTTTTGTTGACAATTGTTACGGAGAGTTCGTTGACAAGAAGGAGCCGATTGAAGTCGGAGCAGATTTGATTGCGGGCTCATTGATTAAGAATGCAGGCGGCGGTATTGTTGAAGCAGGTGGATATATTGCGGGAAAAGAGTTGTATGTTGAGCGTTCTGCTATTCGTTTAACGGCACCCGGTATTGGAAGTGAAGGCGGAGCGATGTTTAATCAGCACAGATTAATGTTTCAAGGTCTGTTCATGGCACCAAGTGTTGTTTGCGATGCGGTTAAGGGAGCGGTGTTGGCTTCAAAGATTTTTGATGAAATCGGCTATGATTCTTCTCCAAAGTATTACGAAAAAAGAACTGATTTGATTCAAAATATTACTTTTGGTGACCCTGAAAAACTTGAGGCGTTTTGTCGTACGATTCAATCACTGTCACCCGTAAACGGTTATGTTACTCCGATTCCTGAATATATCCCGGGGTATGAAGATAAGGTAATCATGGCAGGCGGAACCTTCATTGAAGGTTCTACCATTGAACTTTCTGCGGATGGACCGATGAGAGCTCCTTATGTTGCTTATATGCAGGGTGGTTTGAATTATGCCCATGTGAAAATTGCTCTTAAGAAGTTCTTAGAACGCATAAGCGATTAGTTTTTAGCATAAATTTGCACTGAATTTTATTAATGTATTAATTTCTGATAACAGGTTGTCAATTATGGAATTATATGTTAAAATACATTAGCACAACTGTGTGTACATGAAAAATTTGTAATAGAAGTTATAAGAGAAGAGAGGTTAGTTATGGCATTACCAAATGTAGCATATTTTTCAATGGAAATAGCTATGGATCAATCTTTAAGCACCTATTCAGGCGGCTTGGGATTTCTTGCCGGTTCACATATGTTGTCTGCAGGTTACTTGCAGATGCCTATGGTTGGAGTGACAATGTTATGGTCTTACGGTTATTACGATCAACGTATAGATCATTCAGGTAACGTTGAAGTTGCATATATTAGAAAATATTACGATTATTTGACTGATTTGAATGTTCAAACAGAAGTTGATATTTTCGGTGAAAAAGTAAAAGTTAAGGCTTTCTTGGTTAAGCCTGAATTGTTTGGAACCTGTCCTGTTTATCTGTTGACAACTGATTTTGAAGGTAACAGTGACTGGGCAAGGAGTATTTCTCATAAGTTGTATGACGGTAACGAAAAAATCAGAATCGCACAAGAAACAGTCCTTGGTGTTGCCGGTGTAAGAATTCTTCAACAGGTAGGATATAATTTTGACGTTGTTCATATGAACGAAGGTCATGCGCTGCCTGCTGCATTTGAATTGTTAAGACAGTATAACGGTGACTTAGGTGAAGTTAAAAAACGTACTGTATTTACCACTCACACTCCGGTTGCTGCAGGTAATGAAGTTCACTGGGTTGATACATTGCTAGAAGGCGGCTTCTTTGCAGGTGCTTCTCGCGAAACTGCCGTTAACTTGGGCGGTGAAAACTTCTCACTGACAGTAGCAGCGTTAAGAATGTCAAGAATTGCTAATGCTGTATCTCAGCTGCACGGTCTTGTAGCTAATAAGATGTGGGAATGGGTTGACGGCAGATGTCCGATTAGAGCGATTACTAATGCTGTAAATCTTCAATATTGGCAAGATAAGAGAATTGCTGCAGTTAAAAATAATCCTCAGGGATTGTTAGATGTTAAACGTGAAATGAAATCAGAATTGTTCCAATATATTGCAAATGTTGCAGGTAAAAGATTTGACCCTGATGTATTAACTATTACCTGGGCAAGAAGATTTGCTGATTATAAGCGCGCATGGTTGATTCTTATGGATAACGAAAGAATTGGCAAATTACTAAACGAAAATAAAGTTCAAATTATTTTTGCCGGTAAGTTCCACCCTGATGATGTAATGGGTAGGGAAATGTTTAATAAATTGTTAAACCGTTCTCACTCCTTGAAAAATGTTGTTGTTCTTCCTGGATATGAACTTCAATTGTCAGGCATGCTGAAACGCGGTTCTGATATTTGGCTAAATACTCCGTTAAGACCGTTTGAAGCTTCAGGTACTTCTGGCATGTCTGCTAATATGAATGGCGCGCTTCACTTGTCTATTTTTGATGGTTGGACTGTTGAAGGTACATTTAGCGGAATTAATGGTTACGCTATTGAATATCCTGAAATTGATGATGAAATGTCTTGGGAAGAAAGACATTGGAAAGATCACAAGTGTTTGATGAGCATTATCGAAGATCAAATTATTCCAACTTACTATGAAAATAAAATGGAATGGGCTAGATTGATGCGTCAGGCTATCAGAACTTCAGAAGCTTACTTTAACTCAGATCGTATGGTAATTGAGTACTATAACAGATTGTATAAACCGATTGCTCATGACGGTATTTGTTCAGGTGAAGAAAAACAAGAAATGAAGATTACTGAAGCTCCGACGTTTGATGCTTGGACATTCTCAAATATTAAGTAATGCTTACTAACAATAAATACACTGAAAGGCAAATCTCATATGATTTGCCTTTTTTTTGGGGGTGGTAATATATTATAGTGAGTTCTATTAATACTGGAATTTAGTGAGGACTTACGTTTTACGCTACTTTTATACTAGCTATTTGAGCTATTGTAACAAAATATGAAGAATATAAAAATAAACACTTGAAATTAAATTTTTTTAGAGTTAACATAGTGGATGTGCAGGGCGCACGATAGAGTGAAGCCCAAGGCACTTTAATTAAAACCAGATACTTAGACATTTTATCTAAAAACGAAAGTTTTATTAAAGGATTAAGAAAAGTTATCTACGAAAGAATATAAATAGTTAGTAGTTTAACGAGGGAAATTTTCCCGAGCTCTGATAGATAGTAATAATATTTTATCGTTGGAGTAGATATTAGTCGAACCTTGAAAACAGAATAGCTGAAACTAGAAGTTGTGACAAGCAACAAGCAACTTGTTAATTTCGAAAATGATTTCAACAAGCGTGAGCAGAGGCAG
>JAMPCZ010000110.1 GCA_023665935.1 Muribaculaceae bacterium
CCCCCGATTTTTCACACTATTATTGAATCTTAACATACTTTTCTCTCCTTTTTTTATCCAAGCTTACCATTTTATACCGAGTTTGTCAAATTCAGAACCAGTCCGTATTACAACATCCTAATCCGTTAAAAAATCAGCTAAAATTACATTACTGACTAATACGCCATTCGGTGTCAATTTATACCCCTGCAGAGTTTTTTCAAGCAAATTCAAACCTTCATATTTATCCAAAACTTTGTTATATTTTTCAAAAAAATCAATACCGAATTTGTCGTTAATCTGCGTCAAATTTATGCCGTTCATTCTGCGAAACCCTAAAAAAATCTCTTCTTCAAGTTTCTCTTGTACTGTTAAAAGTTTTGTTTCTTTACGTTCAAAAGGTTTATTAAAATACTCCTCAAATGTATCGAAATTGGCATAACGCGTACCGTTTTTATAACCGTGTGCAGCAAGCCCAAACCCGTAATATTCATCATTATTCCAATAAGTCAGGTTATGCCGTGAATTACATCCGGGATGAGAAAAATTACTCACTTCATAATGTTCGAACCCAAGCCCTGTCAAAAATTCAACCGCAGCCAAATACATATCCGCCTGTTCATCATCATCAGGCAAATTCATAGGCGGATTGTCATAAAAAAACGAACCCTCCTCGATTTTCAAACCGTAAAGCGAAATATGCGAAACCCCGAGGTTAACCCCGCGCCGCAAATCCGCCAAAAACGAATCTAGAGTTTGGTTTGGCAGACCGTAAATAAAATCCAGGCTGACATTTCTAAACCCTGCTCTTTGTGCAAACTCAACGGCTTCAATAACCTGAGCGCAAGAATGTCTGCGATTAATCAGTTTCAAAACCTCATCGCTAAACGTTTGACAACCAAAACTCAGCCTGTTAATCCCTAAATCATAGAGCCTGCGCAAATAATCATAACTGACATCATCAGGATTTAACTCGGTTGTAATTTCAGTTTTATCACTAATCCTAAACCGCCTTAAAATATTTTCAAACTCCCCGACAGTTAACAATGACGGAGTCCCGCCCCCAAAATAGAGGGTATTCAAAACCTCATCTTCGTAAAAATAATTAATCTCTTTTGCTAAAAACTTCAGATACTCTTTTTTTAAATCAAGATTACAAAACGACACAAAGGAACAGTAGCCGCATTTTGATTTACAAAAAGGTATATGAATATAAGCACTTTTTACCATAAATGAATTATATAATAAACATTAGATATTTTCATAAAAATCCGAAACCTAAAAGCCGGATTGCCACGGGCTAAAGCCCTCGCAATGACAATACTATAGATATACCAATAACTATCTGGTCCACAACAAAAAACCTAAAAACCTAATAATGCTCTTCATCAAAAATCTTAAAATCTTCAGGAAAAGTTTTTTCAATATTTTCAAACAATTCAGACATTGACCAGCCGAAAGATTCAGCAATTTTCTTAAGAGTAACAATCCTGGCTTCATTTTCGCCGCGTTCAATTCGGGTAAGCGTTGATTTTGGAATATCATTTTCATACGCAAAGAGAACCGTACTCTTTTT
This sequence comes from Muribaculaceae bacterium, assembly GCA_023665935.1. GTDB lineage: Bacteria > Cyanobacteriota > Vampirovibrionia > Gastranaerophilales > Gastranaerophilaceae > Zag111. The sequence goes on from JAMPCZ010000110.1 coordinate 1,556, forward strand.
AGCAACTTCGGTTCGCAAACGTCTAATCGCACGTCCTACAAGCACGCAATAGGTACTCTCTTTTTCATTCATTGAAAAATCCTTCGTTCATATGACCCATATATGGGATTTTAATGTAATATTATATTTAAGTTGGCTCATAATTGAGCCGTGGAGGTGAAATGAGAAAATCGTTTACTTTTACAAAAGGCACTGTGCATCAAACCTTACTGCCGACAATCAAAAAACCTGCGTTTACCTTGGCTGAAGTTCTGATAACTTTAAGCATAATCGGAGTTGTTGCAGCTATGACTATACCTAATTTATTAAACAACATCAAAGCAAATCAACTACGTTCGCAATTTCTCAAATCATACTCGGTTATACAACAAGCATTTCGACAGATGAAAGCTGATGAGGTGCCGATTGATCTTGCAACATATAGGCAAACCGGCTCTTTTTATAAAGAATTTGGGAAATATGTCAAAGCTGCATTAGACTGCGGCAGATTTGGCTATGCACAGAAAAACAATAGTCTATGTTTCTACAAAACACAAACCTTTAACGAAGAAACAACTACCACAGGGTATAAAACATTTGATGGTGAAAAAATCTTTAGTGACGTATTCATTGATGACGGTCAACTTGTACTTTTAGACGGCTCTACTATCTTTTTTGAGAATAGCTCCTATTCAAATGTTATATATATATCCGTCGACTTAAATGGTTATAAAACTCCACCGAATCGAGCAGGGTATGACCTTTTTACATTTGAAATAAAAGATGAAGAAGTACTACCAATGGGAAGCCCCGGGACAAAATATACCCAGGAAGAAGTTTATTGTAATAAATCAAAAAAAAATAAATACAACGGAATTGCTTGCGCCGCAAAAGCTAAAAATGACCCTAATTATTTCAAAAAAATTTTGAAGGAGAAATAAACCATTTTCTTTATGCTATGATATACCTATGGATATCACATCAAAAAGTAATAATACACTGGAATTTAATATAATCAAGGAAGAATTGGCAAAATATGCAAAGTTTGAACAGAGCAAAAAACTTTGCCTACGATTGAATTCACAAAACGAAATCGAAAAAATCTGTACTCAATTAAAACTGACGGCAGAAGCAAAACACATACTTGATTTTGCAAAAGAAACGCCAACTGAATACATCGCAGATATCCAAAAATTAAAAAATAATTCTGCAATATCTTACCTGATTGAAGAAGAATTAATTGATATCGCAAAAACAATGAAATCTTCAAGACTTCTGAAACGATTTATTACAGATAATTCGCAAGATGATTTTCTGCTAAAAAACCTTGTTACAAATCTCGTATCTGACAGAGATTTGGAAGAACGAATTTTCTCAACTTTTGATGAAAGTATGCGAATCAGGCAGAACGCAACCTCTGAACTTAAAGGTCTTTATTCGTCATTAAAAGATACAGAACAAAATATTCGCGACCAAATTCAAACACTTTTAAATAATCCGAATTTTTCAAAATACCTTCAAGATAATATTTATACCCACCGCGATGACAGAATTGTATTCCAGGTAATTGCCTCAAACAAAACCAAAGTTCCGGGGATTGTCCACGATGTATCATCTTCGGCTAAAACATTCTACATTGAGCCTGCACAGCTTGTTCCGCTTAACAACAAAGTTCGGGAAATAAAATCAAAAATTCACGCAGAATGTATAAAAATTTTGGTAGAATTAACAAACCTTGTCAAAGAACATATGGCAGAACTGGAGATTTGCGAAAGAATCATGTCAGAAATTGATTTTCACTTCGCAAAAGCAAGATATGCCATAAAACTCCACGCAACAGAACCTGAACTGACAGAAGATAAATATATTTATTTTGAAAATATGAAACATCCGTTGTTACTAAAAATTACGGAAGATGTTGTTTCAAACAACTTTGAAATAGGAAAGGATTACAAATCCGTAATCATCACCGGCTCAAACACCGGCGGAAAAACAGTAACCTTGAAGACCATCGGATTATTTATCCTAATGGCTAAATCTGGAATGTTTCTGCCTTGCACACACGCAAAGCTTTATCCGTTCAAAAAGGTTTTTGCTGATATAGGCGATTCTCAAAGTATCCTGCAAAGCCTGTCTACCTTCTCATCTCATATGACAAATATTATTGAAATCATCAAAGAATGTGATGAAGAAACCTTCGTCTTGCTTGACGAAATTTGCGCAGGGACAGACCCAGTTGAAGGTGCCGTTTTAGCTCAAGGGATACTGGAAAAACTTGCACAAAAACAAGTGACCAGCGTAATTACAACCCACTACGGAGAATTAAAAGCCCTTGAATACACCAACAATTTTTTCAAAAACGCATCCGTTGAATTTAACACCGAAACCCTCAAACCAACGTACAAATTATTAATAGGAATTCCCGGTTTAAGTAACGCAATTTCTATCGCTTCAAATTTAGGGCTTGATAAAGATATTGTTGAAAAAGTTAAAACAACACTCGTAACCCAAAAAGACCCGACCGTTGCAGTCGTTGAAAAATTGCAGGAAACCCATCAGGAATTATCAAAAAATCTTGAAGAAGCACAAGAACTAAAAGAAACCTCGCTTGAAATAAAAAAAGAATACGAAGAAAACCTTAACAAAGTTAAAAAAGACAAAACAAAAACACTGAAAAATATCAAAAACAAATTTGATATGGAAATGATGGAAGCCCGCAGCGAAATAAAAGAGATTTTGGACGAACTTCGCAAAGAGAAATCTGAAAAGATTGCCCGCCGCGCATACTCTCGGCTTGCAAAACTGGAAGAAGGGTTCCGCGGAGAAATCGATAAGATTTCAGACAAACAACAATACCTTGAAATTGACTGGGACAAAGTTGTTATCGGAGATGAAGTAATGCTTAAAAATATGCACCAAAAAGTTACGGTGCTGGCTTTGCCGGACAAAGGCAAGCGTGTTCTTATTGATATGGGCAGCATGAAAATGAACGTCAAAAAAGACGAACTTGCAGTACTTGATGATAATTACAAAGCTCCGAAAAAAGCCAAAATCCCCGGAACTTCGTTTAAAAAGTTTGAACTTCGCAGAATGTCAATGTCACAAGAACTTGATTTGCGCGGTTATCGAGTGGAAGAAGCTTTGGATGAAGTGGAAAAATATCTTGACCAAGCAAGCCTTGCAAACCTAACCCCTGTCTACATCATCCACGGACACGGCACAGGGGCACTAAAACAAGCAGTCAGAGATTTTCTGTCAACTTCCCCGTACGTTGCCAAGTTCCGCCCCGGAGAAGACACCGAAGGCGGAGATGGCGTAAGTGTTGTTGATATCAACTAATGTTATTTAAGTTTTTTAACAGCTAATTTAAAATAATTTGGGTCATTTAGTGCTGCATAAGAACAGGTCACATAACTTGACTTATTTGCACCATAGGTTTTGCAAGGTAAGGATTGTTCATGTGTCGTACCTGGTGCACCCATCGGCTTGAATTCACCATCAACATATTGAAAAGTAAATACATCATACCCTAACGTATTAGGCTTTGTTCTATAACCGTTTATGTCCACGGTAATCCATACATCAGTCGAAGAAGTATACATATTCTCAAACATATATACTGTACCGTCAGACGCGATAATCATACCATCATCAAGACCTGCGGCACCAATTTTTGAATATGAGTAATCATAATAATCGTAAAGTGAAAAACACTTGGTCACAGGACCTGAGCCACAATTTCTTGCACCTGACATATAGTTAATAAAAGTCGTATATACAGGCTTACCTTGCGGCTGCAAAGTTTCTATCTCAATATCATCAGCTTTCATTTGCCTGGAAATTTGCTGAATAATTGAATAAGATTTCAAAAATTGAGCACGTAATTTATGAGCTTTGTATGAAGTCATAAGATTTGGAATAGTCATCGCCGCAACCACTCCGATTATGCCGAGGGTGATTAGAATCTCTGCCAAGGTAAATGCTGATTTAGCGAAAATTGGTGGCTTATTTACGTGCGTAGCACCTTCTGCAAGAGTGAATGCGGCTTTTGTTTGAGGGATTTCGAGTGGGACGTTACCTAGGTGTTCAAATTTGACCCCCTCCCCTTTACTTCCCCTCCCACCAGGGGCGGGGATTAATTTACTGTC
>JAMPCZ010000111.1 GCA_023665935.1 Muribaculaceae bacterium
AAATTATCTGCCCCCTTGATGGGGGAAGTGGCACGGAGTGCCGTAGGGGGTGTCAATATCGCAGAGTGTTGGACTGGATTGCCACGTCGTGCGCTGCACTCCTCGCAATGACGATTTTGTTGCAAGATTATTGTCATCCTGAGCGAAGCGAAGGATCCCATAATAAAAAGAGATTCTTCGCTCTGCTCAGAATGACTGAAAACTTAGTTTCTAACAATGATGTTGGGGTAGAAACCCTAACCTACTTAACTTTCCCTCGCCCCTGGTGGGAGAGGGGTAGGGAGAGGGGGCAAAAAGCCGCGTTCACCTTGGCAGAAACTTTAATCACCCTGGGCATAATCGGTGTAGTGGCGGCGATTACCATACCGGGGCTGATGACGGCGTATAAAAAGCATATTATTGAAACCCGATTAAAGCACTCATATTCTCTTTTGAACCAGGTGGTCAAACTCGCTCAGGTCGATTACGAGGAGCCTTCGGGTTGGGATTTAAAAGGTGGAGTTGCCGAGTTTGTAAACACTTATTTCCTTCCGTATATGAAATCTGATGTTAAAATCAAGAATATTGGTAATATCGGAATGTTAGGTGATACTTATACCTTAAAACTCATGAATGGTACTGATTGGATTATTAACAGATATACTGTCACTCCTACGGGTTCTGATCAGTATTATCATGTCTTAATAACTGTCGATATAAACGGTTCAGCAAAGCCAAATCAGCAAGGTCGAGATCGGTTTAGTTTTTATTTGTTCCCTGAAAAAAGGGTAACTTACAATACTGGTAGAGGTGATTGTGCGCATAATGTTCCCGGACCCGGAATCTATTATGACGGTTATGGTTTTTCTGATGAAGATTTGAAAAATGGATATTGGCGAGGTTGTGGTTCTGAAATCTCAGGTGTAGGGGATTTGGAAACAGATAATTCTTCCAGCGTTAATGCTTTTTGTATTGCGCTTATTGTTCGTAACGGCTGGAAAGTCCCTTCGGATTATCCGATAAAATTATAAGCTAAGAAAGGATTAACCGTTTGATTAATCCTTTGCAGCATATAGTTCTAATTTATCAAGTTTTATTTTGTAAAAATCTACATTAATATTCAAATCCATACCTATTTGCAACAGAAGTTTTATAAACTTCAAGTCTTTTTCTTTTTTTGTGCTTTCATAGGTTTCCAGGATGTCGCCTATTCTGTAGTAGATTTTGTTGTAATAAATATTTTGTGATTCTGATATATCCATTTGCAAATCAATCTTTTCTATTATTCCAAAAAGTTCGACAATGGCATCCGCCTGTTGAATTTCAAAACTCTTTGTGAGTCTGTTTAGATTTGTATTTATTCGTTTTGCAAAATGTCTGTTTGACGGTGTTTTGTCGATTTTAATATTCATCTTTTTGGCTTCAAAATTCAAATCCATAATTTCTTGTATGATATTTTTCTCTACAAAACCGTCGCTGTTTTCAAGAAGCTCATTAAATCTTTGGCTCATTGCATAAGCTGCCGAAATCTTGAATTCATCAGGGATTTCAAGTCCAAGGTTTTGCATATGATAAATTGAACCTTTCCCTTGGTCATACATTTCTTTGTAGGTGTCAGCAAATTTCTCCAACTGATCTTTCAGTAAAATTTGAAGAATTTTCTTTCTTTCTTCAATGAAAATATCTTTTAATGTAAAGTATTCTTTTCCAAATTTTTCATCAAGAGTTCTGATAATTTCGGTCAGCGGATTTAGCATAAACGTTTTTATCAGATTGGTTTTAAGCTCCTGATATTCTTCTTTTGTTGAGAATTCTTTAATTGTGCAATGGAAATCCCCGCCTGCATATTGCATTAGGGCAAACATCAAGTTTGACTTTTGGAGTGTAACTTTTGATTGGATTTCAATATTACCTATGACAAAATTGGCATTACCTTTCGATACTTTTTGGTAATCTTTACGTTTAACTGTGTAGCAATATACATCTTCTTCGTCTTCAAAATCTTGATATAGTGAAGAAATTGTCCATAAGCAGGCAATCTGTTTCAATGTGACAACGGAAGGTTTCACGAATCTTTCATAGATATCTTTACCGGTACCAAATTCTTTAATATTACTTACTGCGCCTGAAAGAATTTCCAAAAATTTGCCTTCTAAGTCTTCGGTTTCAAAGCTCATCGCCAATTGTATTGCACGAGCGGCATATTTCATTATCTGCACGGTTTCTATCCCTGAAATCTCAGAGAAAAACCATCCGCAGCTTGTGTACATAAGTAGAGTCTGGCGTTGAATTTCAAGCAGTTCCATACCTTTTACTTTTTCTTCCTCGGACAGTTCAGGCAAGAAATTTTCTTTTTGGAATTTTTTGATGCTGGAGTAACTTCTGTCCAAAATTACTTCTATGTAGTTGTTACGAACTTCCCAAGCATCTTTGGAGAAATATTTAGCTCCTTCGGCTTCAAATAATTTAGCCAAATTATCTCTTAAATAATCAAGGGCTTGTCGTAAAGGTTTTCTCCACTTTTGGTTCCAGCCCGGATGACCGCCTGTTGAGCAGCCGCAATCTTCACACCATCTGCCGACTCCGTGGAAACAGCTCCAGGAGGAAGCTTGTTTTATGTCAGCTTCGTAGTCGCTTTTGTAGTTTGCCAAATATTCACCGTAGTTTGTGATTTTGAAACCTTCATCTTCTGCTTTAATTTTTAAGACATAGGACAACGCCATATCTCCGAATTTTGTGTGGTGACCGTAGCTTTCGCCGTCAGTTGCAATATTTATCAATTGCGGGTAATCGCGAAACTCGGATACTCCCTCTTTTAGGCGTTTTATGAATTTGTTTCCGTCGGTCAGCAGTTCGTCAAATGCAACAGAACGGGAAATCGCACCGTCATAGAAAAATAAATCGATTTTCTTTGTCGGGTCTGATTTCAGGGTGTATTCATAAGATCTTGCAGGATCAATATTGCCCCAGCTAACATCTTCCCATTCTTTATCTGATTTCTTTTTTGTCTTTAGGGCTTGATATGGGGAAAGTACGGTAAACTCGATTCCGTTGTCTATTAAAACTTTCAGTGTTTCGTCATCGACAGCGGTTTCAGCCAGCCAAATTCCTTCGGGTTTTCTGCCAAACCGGTATTCAAAGTCACGGATTCCCCATTTTACTTGGGTTTCTTTATCTTTTGTGTTTGCTAGCGGCATGATTATGTGGTTGTAAACCTGCGCCATAGCGTTGCCGTGTCCGCCGTGTTTTGAAATACTTTCAATATCGGCTTTGATAATTCTTTCATATGTTAACGGTGCGTATTCTTCCATCCATGAAAGAAGTGTCGGGCCAAAATTAAAACTCATGTGTTCGTAATTGTTTACGATATCCAGGATTCTGTTTCTGTTATCGACTATTCTTGATACCGAATTCGGGTTGTAACATTCTTTACAAATTCTTTCATTCCAGTCGTGGAAAGGCAGAGCACTATCTTGAAGCTCAATAGCTTCAAGCCAAGGATTTTCTCTTGGCGGTTGGTAGAAGTGTCCGTGTATAGTTAAAAATTTATCATTTGTTTTTGTCATAATCTTGTTCATACCCCACAGTTAAATTCTTATTTGCCTGCTTTTTTGATTTTATTGATGACTCTGAATTCATCTACATCAATCCAGGCATCGCCAAGGGCTGTTGAGAAAACTTTTCCGCAGAATTCGATTTCGTCCCCGGCATCTAAATCAATATTCTTTTCTGCAACTTCTTTTTTTAGAAATATTTTCAATTCTGATAACGGAATATTGTGGTTCGTGATATCCGGTCTTTGGATTAAGAATGAGATATACTTTTCGGAAGATCTTTTTGCCGGCGGATAATCAAGCCCCAGTGTTGAGAATTTGTCAAACTTTGCCTTGATTTTTATGTTTCTGTTCAGATATTTGTAAGGATTAGAAACTATTTCCAGGGCGTTAACGCTTGTATATTGTGCAATAGGCGCAGACGGTTTATTTATTACCGCGGAGTTTTGAGGCTGCGAATGAACTCTGTTTGTAAAAATCCCCAAGCCTGTTGAAATAGCCAGTGCTAAAATTAATGTATATATTTTTTTCATTTTTACCTCTTATTTAAACTTATTTACATTAAGATTCTAGCACATAATTTAAAATAAGGAAACTGTACAGAGTAATTATTTTAAAATTTAGTATTTAGAATCTTATACAAAAACTGAGATTTCGTTATCCTGAACATAATTCAGAGTTTTAAAATCTCAGTTTCTGTTAAAAATATTTTGGTTTGCTTAGACTATGCTTCAGCCGGAGCTTCTTCTGCTTGAGCAGCAGCCTCAACGGCAGCTTTTGCAGCTTCTTCTTCAGCTTGTTTTTTAGCTAATGCTTTTTTAGAAAGTTTAACTGTTTCTTTCTTAACATAGTTTAAAGTACCGTCTTCGTTGCAGTTTTTGATTAGATAAGCAACTGTTTCTGTAGGTTGAGCACCTTTAGAAATCCAATCTTGAGCAGATGCTTTATCCAATTTCATAACTTTAGTTTTAGGGTTGTAGTGACCCAATTCTTGGATTGGTCTACCTTCTCTTTTTGTAGTTGAATTGATAACGATAATTCTGTATGTAGGGTTTTTCTTAGCACCCAATCTTTTTAATCTGATTTTTAACATTCTTTTTTCCTTCTTTTTGTTGTGTTCTTGTCGGTAAAACAACCGCCGCTTGTTGGTTTGCCTTAATCAGGGTTAGAGGAATTACCTGATTATGTAATAATTGAAGCACAAACAAGTTTTTCTTGCAACTGTTTGTTAATATTGTGTAATCTTGCCTATGATTTAGATATAGTCTATTTGCATGAGTTGATTTTATTCTTTTTTGAGTTAGAATCTAACCAGGTACATGTATATTAATTAGTAAAGGATATTAAAATGAAGACTACATTAACAAAAGGAAAAGACAATTTAGTAAGTATCAGTATGGTAATTCCTTCTGCTGAAGCATCAAATGCTTATTCTTCAGCAGTATCAAGAATTTCTCAACATATTAACATTGCTGGTTTTAGAAAAGGAAAGGCTCCGCGTGCAGTTGTGGAAAGACATGTCGGCGTTGACAGAATTCAACAAGAAGCGTTGGAAATTTTATTGCCTAAATATTTAGGTCAAGCTATTTATGATAACAAGTTAGACGTAATTACTCAGCCTGCAATTACCTCTTACAAATTTGAATTGGGTAAGGATGCAGAAGTGACTTTTGAAGTTGAAACAAGACCGGAAGTTTCTTTAGGTTCTTATAAAGGTATGGATGTGAAAGTTGAAGTTCCTGCAGCAGATTCAAGTGCTTTTGATAGAGCGTTGGAAAACTTCCTGACTCAGCATTCTTCAATGGAATTGGTTTTAGACAGACCTTCAAGTGAAACAGATACAGTCGTATTTGATTTTGACGGAACTTGCAACGGTGAAAAAATCCAAGGCGGTTCTGCAAAAGGTTATGCGCTTGATTTGGCTCACTCAAATTTCATTCCGGGATTTGCTGAACAATTGGTTGGTCACAATATTAAAGATGAATTTGATATCCAAGTGACTTTCCCTGCTGAATATCATG
>JAMPCZ010000112.1 GCA_023665935.1 Muribaculaceae bacterium
AAAAGAATTTATCTTCACTGCCGGAGAACTAGAATTCTACGCAGAAAAAGGCTTGGTGAACAAACCTAAAAGATGTCCGGAATGCCGTTTAGCTCGCAGAAAAAGCAACAGAAGAGGCAGAAAAATGTATGATGCCGTATGTTCAAAATGCGGTGCGCAAACTCAAGTTCCGTTTAAGCCTGTTCCTGGCAGAGAAATCTTCTGTAAAGAATGTTTCCAACAAAAAGCCGAAGAAGAATAGACTTTACATACTTTTGAATATATAAGTCTTTAAGAATCGACCTAAAAATTCAAGTTTCCGAACAATGTTCAGAATGACGAATTTTCGGGTCGATTTACTTTATGCTGCTATCATATAATTATACAATTATTCAAATATTCAATTGTGCTGACTTTTTCATCGTATAAATATTTAATAAAATTCAGATACGAATCATCTTTAGAACTGATGACGAGATTGATTTCAAAACCTTCGGTACAGAACGGTTCGTAATCATAAACAACATAACTGTTATACTTACTTTTCCATTCTTTACGCTCTATTTTTCCGTAATTTTCTTCAATAATATCCTCCAGCCAAGGTAAGATATTTTGATCAACATTTTTCATTTCCATACGATTGAACCTATTACAATCATTACAACTATTTCCAATAAACATAATTACACTCCACTAAGTCTTTATATATGAATTGTACAAACTGTCCCAGCCAAAATAATCACCTCAATGTACAAAAAAATATTATCTTAATTACCAATTTTTAAAATTTAATATTGAACCTCAACTGCAAAATCCCGCATTACAAAGCAAAACGGCATATTACAAATAATAATAAATTACATTTTGTAACATTTTTAAAAAGGAAGTCAATTAATTACGAAATAAATACTTTATATATACAAGTACAAACCGAGGAGATACTATGGGTTTCGCAGAAAACATGCGAATAATGAGTGATATTAATTGCGCGCTGGCATCAGGCGTCACATATATGGAACAGAAACAAAACGGTGTTCCGGGCTGCTACGCGATGAAGAACTTGTTTGGAAACCTGACAAACGGGTTTATGAGAAACGAGATTGCTTATGGTATGCAACGCTGCGGAAATCCTGTAGGTAATAATATCAACTTGTACGCCGGTTACGGAAACCCGGTTTCTAACACAATAGGGACACTGGGAATCCTTGGAGCCTGCACACCTTGGATGTTTTTCAACCAACCGTCTTATATGTTCTGCTGTCCTAATTTTGGATTTTATTCAGGAATGGGAATGGGATTCGGCGGAAGTTTCTCAATAACAACAACCACAACTTACGGTGGTTTCAGACCAAGAGCTTATAGCTGTTAAGCATTTTCTTTTTGGTAAACAAGTGTAGAAATTATTGCCGCATACGACCAAAACATAAATTGTAATTGCGGTCTAAAGTATATTGTATCAACCAAGCCGTGAAACATTACAGCCCAAATCGCAACTATTGACACGGAAACAAAAATCACCTGTTCTCTATCAAGCGAGTGCAGGATAAATTTTACTGCATCAATTGACATAGTAATCAAACATCCTAAAAATGCAATTAGAGCAAATATTCCACTCTCAACCGCGGTTTCAAGATATATATTGTAAGCACTCAACGCATCAAACCCGGTTTTCATATAAAGCCCGTATATCTCTCGGAAATTTTTGTTACCGACACCAATTCCCAAAAGCCAATTATCTTTGAACATTTCCAGTGAAGAATGATATACATTAAACCTGAAAGAATTTGACGAGTCATTTCTCATCGCAAAAATTGACAAGAAACGATGTCTTAACGCGCTGACAAAGGTTATTGAAAACAGAAACAAACCTACAACCCCGCCAATCACTGAGAAATATATCTTTTTATACGTTTCCCAGAAAAACTTTGCAGACAGCAAAAATGCGCAGGCAAAAATGAGCATTAATGCCAAATACGCACCACGGCAACCGGTTTGGAAAATTGTATAAACACCCAATAAACTCAATCCAAGCGCAGCCAATGCAAATTTATAAGCTTTACGGTTAAAGAAATAAAACACACTACCTAAAACCGCCGGAAATCCGCAAACCAAATACCCGCCGAAAAGATTTGGATTAAGAGGCTTTAATGTTCCATAAACACGCGATAATACATCCTCAGGATTCAACCTTGATGTATCCTGCCAGGTTGAAATTTCATCAAGGTGCAAAAAGCTTTGTAAAAATCCTACTATTGATTCACCTGCGGTACATAATACTATAGCTGCCAAAACCCAAACAATAGATTTACGATTATCTTTCAAATGAGCAGCGACAGAAAAATAAAACCCGATATAAACAAAAGTTTTCAAAAACCCTTTCAAACTAAGTTCAAATAAAGTAGAACCGAATAAACTTATTACAACAAACATAAAATATGCAATAAGCCATAACTCAAATCGTGAAAAACTTAATTTCCGAGCAGGTTTTGTAAGTATTTTTACTACCGTTAAAAAGAATACAATTAGCCCGAAAAACCCAATCGAATCCGACACCATAAATGTAGATACGACCAACGTTAGCAAAATAAACGGCAAAATTATTTTGTCGATATTTTGTAAAAAAAGACTGTTTTCATATAAATAAGCTAATTTATCTTGAGAAAATTTAATAACTTTATTGAACATCATCCGTAGTATTTATATCTTTATTCAAAACTTCATCCGTAACAGTATCAACAACTTTGATATCAGGAACTGACCCTGTAAACTTATAATCAGCACCTTCTAAAGTTATAGGCAGCCCGAGTTTAACTTTATTACCGCCGACAACAGCACCGTCTTTTGTGATTTTAGCCTTATCAGTCAAGGTTACAACTACATCATACAAATCAGGCTGAGAAACATCTTCCACAACGATTACAACTTTTTTAGAATTCAAAGTAGGAAGAACAATCTTTCTCCTGTCAGCTTTTACATCCAAAATATCTAAATCCGAATATGGAACGTTTCTGATGCTGATAAAAGTCTTTTCACCTTTTTTGATAGGAATATCCTTGCCGGAGAAAGTTACACCGCGCATATAGACCTTGAACACAATATTAGAAGTAGCTTCAATCTGTTTATCGGCAGTTTGTCTGTACCCCTTAAAAGTAACAAAACCAACACCTAAAGCAACTACAACAAAAGCGATGATAACAAAATCAACAACCTTAATTTTCTTAACCAATTCTTTTGCTTTATCAATAAATTTATCCATAAAATTTCTCCTTATGTTAAATTTTCAAATTCTGAATAGCCGTAACCAATTCCTCAATAGAAGTTGTAGCACAGCCAAACTGTCTTACAACTATACTGGCAGCAAGATTACCGATAATTGCGGAATCAACCGGATCAACACCCGCAGCCAAAGCAAGTGAATAAACCGCAGTAACAGTATCACCTGCACCCGTGACATCAAATACTTCCGACTTGTTGAATACAGGAATCTTGGTATAATCATTATTCGGTTTCACAACAAACATACCATCTGCACCACAAGTAATTAATACTGATTTTGCATTGGATTCCGATAACAATTTATCGCCAGCTCGTTTTAAATCTTCTTCTGTTTCAATCTCAAACCCGACGGATTTTTCCGTATCTGGAAGATTAGGAGTCATTGATGTGACATTTTTATAAGAACCCAAATCTCTTTGAGCATCAACCACAACCACTTTACCCAACTTATTTGCCAAAGAAATTGTGTACTCAATAATCTTTGGAGTAAGAGTACCAATATGGTAATTTGACAAAATCACAGCATCGTAATCAGGAAGAATTTTGCCTATATTACTTATAACTTTGTCCTCTGTTTCAGACGAAATAAATCCTTTAGACTGTCTGTCAATACGAACAATCTGCTGGGTTATAGATGTCGTAATTGAACCGGAAATCCTTGTTTTGACAATTGTTTTTCGAGTTTTATCCTTAACTATGCCCGAGCAATCAACATTTGCACGCTCAAAAGTGTCCAAAAGTAACTCAGAGTAATAATCATCGCCGCAAACACCAATCACGCCGGTCTTTCCGTTGTTAAGTACAGAAACGTTATGCGCAGCATTAGAGGCTCCGCCCAAAATCAATTTAGTTTTTGTATGCTGCAAAATCAAAACCGGAGCTTCGCGAGAAATTCGCTCCGCATCACCGTATATCATCTCATCAAGAGCCAAATCTCCGACTATTAAAACTTTTGGTTCTTGCAATTTCCTTATGCAAGCTATCAGATTATCTCTGTCTAAATCCATTTTTACCATCTCTCCAGTTAACAACAAGAGTTTAGCACAAACAAACCAAAAAGTATATTTTGTACGAATCCGCCATATGGCTATATTTGCAAAGCTGCGAAAATTTTATTAAGTTTTGTAAATATCTTCGGCAAAAATTAGCAATTTTTTCACTTGAGAATACTTTATATAAATATATAAAGCTCTCTCTTCTTATTTAAACGGATAGGCCTTGGACAAAACAAGGTCTTTTTTTTATGGGAATAATTAATAACGGTGGCGGAGATGAATATCTCCACCACCGTTGTTTACCACTTCAAATTCGGATTGTGCAGATAATCCATATTACCATTTTTCAAAACCCAAGCAGCACAAGAATAAGCCGTTTCATAACAATTCAGCGGAGAAAGCCCGTAAGTTGAAGTCCCACCGGGAACAATACCGTCTTCCGTCGAATGAAACAAGAAAACATTTTTACCCACAACACGGTTAGTATTAGAAGTGCTCCAAGCGGTTTGATGATACGAAGAATGTAAATCTATAAAAATTTCACCACAGGTTTTTTCTCCGCCTTCAAAAGCTCCAAAAGAACTCGTACAATTATTAGGCAAAACTCGAAAAATAAAAGCTACACCATCCAACGTATTATATACAGAAAACGAATTACCGGAAAGAACATGATATACAGAAGCCCCGCTCTTCCAACCCTGCTTCCAGCTTGAATTATACCCTCGATTCAAATGTACACCGTTATAATACTTCATAAAATATTCACCAAAATACTTATGAGAGCCGGTATCATACCAGTTAATGTCTTTTTCGTAACTTAAAAGATACGTTTTTATATCACCTAAATCCTCCTGGGATAATTTTGATGCCTGTAATAATGATGAATAAACCTTCTTAAGCTTTATTACATCACGTTTTTCAGAAACTTGCGCCATTAAATTCGGAATCGTCATCACCGCAACAACCCCGATTATGCCAAGGGTGATTAGAACCTCGGCAAGAGTGAACGCGGCTTTTCGCCCCTCCCTCAGCCATACGGCACGCAGGCTCACACGGCTCGTTCCTTCGCCGGTTCGACTAGTGTCCCACCAGAGGCGAGGGATTAAATAATTTTGCAACTGGGTCGTCATTGCGAGCGAATGCGAAGCAATCCAGCTTTTTAAACTATAGGCTGGATTCTTTCGGGCTAAAGCCCTCAGAATGACAACAATATAGTTACTTTTTG
>JAMPCZ010000113.1 GCA_023665935.1 Muribaculaceae bacterium
CGCGGGTTGGAGCAGTCTGGTAGCTCGTCGGGCTCATAACCCGAAGGTCGTTGGTTCAAATCCAGCACCCGCAACCATCTCACTGGAAGTATCATATGCAGATACTTCCAGTTTTTTAGTCTTATTATGGTTTTCCAAAGACGTCCAAAACGGATTTATATTAAACTTCACATTTACACATATTTGGAATATTAACAAGTAATTTTGCATTAGTCTTTGTGTTTGCAGATGTGTTATTCCCTTTTCGAGTTTTTTTCTTTGAGAGTTCTTGCAGTAAGTTGTTCCAAATGAAATAGCAAAAAAATTTTTTTAGGTGATTTAACTAAAATGTAAGTACAAGTTTTAGGAGAATCAGTTATGAGTATTCAATGTGTGTCAGGATATTATTTTTATCCGAATTATCCGCAGATGCCGTGTTGTCCTGTTCCAAATCCAAATGCTATACCACCTGCACCGTTGGCGGTTAGCCCGGGTACTGCATCTGTTGATTTGAATGCTGACCCTGTTGCGCAATACTTTAATATTTTTTCCGCAAAAACTAAACATGATTTTGTTTACACACCCGAAGAGCAAGAAGTCTTAAAAACCACTCCATATCACGATTTTACGCAAGATTTTGTTAATAAAAGGGATTACGCCAGGGCTCTTGATTATATAAATCAATATGAATATGATAAGGATTTTTCTGAGTTAAAAAAATATATCAATAATCCTGCGTTTGATAGTTTGGCAACTTCAAAATATTTTAGCAATAATTACGGATTCAAGGAGCTGGCGACAAAAGTCTATACCCTTCATAAAGCGCAGCAAGATGCGTATAATGAGGTTAATGCTCTGGGATATTTTTGTCCGTATATGCCTGATATCAAACGTATGTATGCCGCAATTGACGTGAACCAATGTGTTACAAATTTGGACAAGTTTTTTAAGTCCGGTGTCAGCGAAGATTTGAAAACATTTATGAAAGACGGTACAGATAAATTATCTGATTTATGGTATGTGTCGCATAATTTGGTAGATATTGATAAAGAACCCGCAGTAGATAAGTTATCGGTATCGTTCCCTGTGCTGTAGTCTTAAAATAATATTTTTATTATGTACTTTTCCTGGATGGGGAGAGTTAGAGCGTGGTTATTTCGTATGCGTATGGCAAAAATTTCTGTCATTCTGAAATTTATTCAGAATCTTAGAATTTTTTGCCGCTTTTTTAAATAAATATGGTGGCAAAATTATTTTTGTTCGGGTTTATTATTGTCAAATGAACAGCATCCGAACAAATAATTCTTATACCCCATCATTTCAAGCGTATTATAAAAGTTCTTACGGCAAGCGTTTTGAACGTGCGTTGCGTTCTGCGGATTTTGGCGAGGATGTGGTACGTGATTTTGCAAAAGTTTTGGAAACCAGGAAAAACAAATCTTACAAAATAGGGGAAGGCAAACATGGTGAAGTTTTTAGAATAGATGATTATTTTGTGTTCAAAACTTATTTTGATCAACCTCCGAAAGTCGGTCCGGTCAGGATTAATCCAAGTACGATTTTTGATGGTTTGAGAACTTATTGCGGGAAGGTTCTTGCCCGAATCGGAAATGTTGAAATTATACGAAATGCAACAAAAGATAAACGGAATTTTCTTGAAATGGCAAGGGTTCTTCGTGACGGAGTTGAGGCATATAATCATTCTTTGCGCGAGTTTTTAAGTTTGCCGCAGCGAGCTTTTGATGCTATCGCGGAAGATTTTAAGAAGTTAAATGAAATCCATGAAGGTAATATTTACTATTGGTTTGATACAAATAATTCCAATAATTTCTTAAAAGTCGGGAAGTCAATAAAAATTGTTGATGATATAGCTATAACTCCCTGTTCTCAAGTAAATGATATTTTCTCATTTTTAAAAGTTTTTGTTCAAAAAGGCGGCGGGAATGCTAGAATGAAGAAAGCTATTTTTAAAAAATGTATACTTTCGATTGAAAAATATCAGCTTCCTATGGAAAATGCGTTTAAATTAGAATACTTAAAACCTCATGTAGATGAGATTTTTGAAGCTGCGGGAGTGAAGGTTTCATTTGATGATTATTACAAATCAATGACGGAACTTCGTGCTAATTGTTCTGATGAAGCTGTCAGGATGACTAAAGTCCGCGAATTTCTTGAAACCGTGTAAAGTGGAATGGTTTTTTATTTTTGCCTAAATCCGTAATCTGTTGAGATTTTTCTGCCGATTGATTTAATTTTAGCCTCAATACAATGTCTGCACTGAGTTGGAGCTTCGTTTATACAGATTTTGCCCGGGTAAATTTCGTATTTTTTACGGTATTCGCTGGTTGTAACATTTGGCATAACAACGTTTGCACCGCTTTGGAGTGCAATAATTCTGCCGTTAGAATTAAGTGTTTCCATCGCGGTTGTTGCGGGAATATTAGCATTTTTGAGAAGTATTCTGGTTATTGCCATAACTTTCAACGCTGTGGTGAAAACTCCGGGAGCCGCGTCTTTTAGCGGTGTCTGCGGGTGTGGAATAAACGGACCTATTCCAACCATATCGGCGTTGATTTCTTTGAAAAACAAAACATCATCCGCTAAAGATTCAATTGTTTGGTTTGGCAGTCCTACAAGACATCCGGTTCCGACTTCATATCCGAGTTCTTTTAAGTCTTTCAGACATCTTAATCTGTTTTGAAAATCTGCGTGCGGGTGCATTTGTGAGTATAGCTCTTTGTCTGTAGTTTCTATTCTTATCAGATATCTGTCAGCACCTGCATTTTTGAATGCTTTAAAATCTTGAAAACTTCGTTCTCCGATACTCAGGGTCAAAGCCACGTCAAGATTTTTGATGCCCTCAATGATTTTGCACATTGTTTTTTGAGAAAAATATTCATCTTCTCCTGATTGCAGAACAATTGTTTTGTAGCCCATATCGGCGGCTTGTTGTGCATATTTGATAATATCTTCGGGCTCAATTCTGTATCTTTCGATTGTTTTGTTTGCACATCTGAGTCCGCAATATTTGCATTCTCTTTTGCATATATTTGAAAATTCGATGAGTCCGCGAAGATGTACTTCATCTCCGACGAAATCTTGTCGAATTTTGTCGGCATAAGCAAACAAGGCTTCGTCTTGTTCATTAGTTTTCAGTATTTCAATAATATCGCCGCGAGTAAGATTTTTCATATATTCTAACCAGTTTCTCCACTTTTTATATGATTACACAAAATATATTTTTTTGCTATACTCCGGTTATTATGAATAATACTTTGAAAATAATTTTATTTGCGGTTGCATTTTTTACGGTAATAGCTTTGGGTATATTTGGTTTAACAAAGATTAAGCTTGACGATTTTCACAAGGCTGCTGTTATTTTTATAGTTGATTCTTCAGCGTCAAACGCTAAGGACTTACCTGCTCAAAAAATGCTTATAAGACAGCTTTGCTCAATGCTTGATCCTGAGGATCATATAAAGATTTTAAGGGTTTCTGAGAATTCTTATCTTTTCTATGAAGGTTCTCCACAGGGATCAGATTTGCGTAAGGCTATGGAAAAATATACACAGCTTGATAGTAAAGAATATGGAACCGCGTACGGACAAGCGTTCAAAAAGGCATTTAACCATGCAATTACTATGAGCAGCGGTGAAGACGGCTACATTCCGGCGGTAGTTGTTATCGGCGATTTGGAAAACGAGGGAGCCGTAGAAAAACAAATTGATTGGGACGAACTTCCGTCTGAAGTCATGAATGTTCAAAACAAATCTCAAGATTTTGCGATGATGTTTTTATATGCCTCTCCTGAAAAACTGGATTATGTTAAGGAGAAATTAGGACCTGTTTTGGGTGAGAAAAAATTAATCTTAGGTAATGAGGTTACAACTAATAAATCTTTAAGACGTTTCTTGAATGCAATTGGAAGGTAAATATGCAAGTAGTGATAAGATGCGGAAGCAAGTCAAAGAGTTTCAATGACAAATCATCCATTACCATTGGTGAATCCGAAGGTAATGATTTTGTCGTAAACGGTTTGGGAAATTCTGTGCTTAAGATGGTTTATTCACCTAAATATAATAATTTTGTGTTGGTGAATGCTTCAAATGACAGGGAAATTTTGTTTAATAACAAAACTTTTTCAAAGGTTCTTGTGACCCCGAATTTTACGATAACTTCCAAAGTTTTAGCCGAGCCTATAGAAGTTAATTTACAAGTTGAGGTTCCGGCGGGAGTCGGAGCTAACGATGGAGGAAATGGTATGGTATATGGACAAACTAATGCTGCAAGTTCAAAAGATGTCTTCAGCGGTGAAATAGAAAAACATAGAATCGCAATAGTGAAAGAAATCGGGTTTAAGATTACTGATTTGAAAAATAGCCTTAAAGCTCAGAGCAGATTAACAATATTTTTATATGCAGCCATATTTATTCTATCAGTGGTTTGTTCTTTCGGAATTACGAATTATTTGTTCGGGTTCAAAATAGACAGTTCGTCTTCCGTATTAAACCTTACAACAAATCCTTATATTTTAGCAGGTTTTACTTTTGCGGTTCTTGGAGTCGCTTTGTCTATGAAGTATGGCGTGTTTAAGTTCTTAGATATAAATAAAAACAAGCGATTAGGCGAAAATGATGCGGTTGCAAAGGCTGTTGTGCTGATTTCGGCAGTATTTATGCTTGTAATTTACGTTATAAACCTGCTTTACTATAAAACGGTTCCGGGATTTTTTGCAACATCTGTATTTATTTCTCTGATGTTTGTCGGAGCTTTGGCATCGGTTACAGTCGCTGCGGGCTACTTGGAATATCAATCTAAAGTTGACAGAATGGCTCTTACAAGCTGTGAATATCGTGAAGATTTTGAAAATGTTATGAAACAGTATAGAAGACTTATTGACTCATATGTTAATAGTTTAAGTGTTAACAGAATAAATGTTGTTAAAAATTCACTCCTGAATTGTCAATTAAAAGCCGTAGTGGAGATGTTTGTTGGTCTTTTGACCGCTCCGTTTTTGGCGTATGGTGTTTCTAATACTTTGGCGTCTTGTTTCCCTGAGGCTGCTAATTGGGTTCGTATTTCAGGACTAAGGTTTTCGCCTGTGTTTTTGACATTGGCAACATTTTTGATTATATTTGCATTTTTTACTTTTGTAAGAGGTTTTGTTATCGGAAAGCAAATCAAGGGCTCTGAAATCATTAAATTTGACGGATTTCACGATTATAACAGTCATGGTGTTACTGTTTTAGGTATAGATTCAATGAGTGCTTTGGGACGTGAAAAAATGATGGTTATGAGCATTGCAAGTTTTATTATTCTAATTGAATTTACGATGAACGTATCTTATTTCATAACTGAAATCGGC
>JAMPCZ010000114.1 GCA_023665935.1 Muribaculaceae bacterium
AACTTACTAAAGCAATACCGGTTACGCCGTAAGTTTCAAAACCGTCAGCTGTAGGTCCGATTGAATCACCTGCATTATCACCTGTACAGTCTGCAATAACCCCAGGGTTTCTCGGGTCATCTTCCTTAATCCCGAATTGAATCTTCATCAAGTCAGAACCGATATCAGCAATTTTTGTAAAGATACCGCCGGCAACACGAAGCGCAGAAGCACCCAATGATTCACCGATAGCAAACCCGATAAAGCAAGCACCCGCAATATGTCCAGGGACAAACAACAGAATAATAAGCATCATAATAAGTTCTACAGATACAAGTAAAACACCGATACTCATCCCCGCTTTTAACGGAATATTCAAAATATTTAACGGATTACCTTTTAATGCTGCAAACGCAGTACGAGAGTTGGCAAGAGTATTCATTCTGATACCAAACCAAGCAACGGCATAAGAACCTAAAATACCGATTACAGACCAGGCAAGAATTGTTAACACTCCGCCCCAGCCCATTTTTTGCAGATAACCGAAATAAAAAGCAATACATAACCCGATTAAAACTTCCAACACAAGCAGGAATTTACCTTGTTGAATCAAATAAGTTTTACAGGTTTCAAAAATAGTATTACCAACCTCGTCCATAGCCTTATGAACGTCCAGTTTTTTGATTTTCAGGAATTCACAAAGCCCGAAAATCAATCCGATAACAGAAATTCCAAGCCCGACCAAAAGCAGATTGTACCCGAATGTACAAGTGCAAGCGGCTGAACCTTTAATATTTGGAACAACTAAATCGGCTTCACTTGCAAACGCAGGTGAGAACCCAAGCATCATTACGGCAAACCCTGCCAGCAATGACATTGGAGCAGTAAACTTTTTAAACATTTTTAGCTCTCCTTTTTTATAAAATGCTCACCCATTTATTATAATGGATAAAATGATTTTAAACAATTATTTTACAAAACGGTTTACATCGTACAAAAATTTTGTTATCCTGATTCTATGCACGAAACAATAAAATACACTTGGCTATGTTTGGCTTTTTTCACACTCTGCGGACTATTAGCGATGATTCCGTATGATAAAATGCAAAAAGCCTATATGAGTGAATACTACAGAATTAAATACGAACCGTTAAGACGAATTGAAGCTACATACAAGTATATAGATGAGATTGAAAACGGCAGCATTAATGTTGATAATGGTATTGACTTTGAAACGTACTTGAAGAGTATTTCTACCCCAATACCAACACAAAAAACCGCCTCAAAACCGGTAAAAAAATATCAAAAACCGCTCTATGTCCGCGACAAAAACAACCCGAACATTTTACACCCCTACAGAAAAAACTTGTAATTCCGAGCAGCATTTTGTCAAGCAAAAGGCATTACTACTGCACATAAGCTTCATCCCGCAGCTTTATCTCAAATTGAGAACCCGCAGGAATAGAAATTCGACCGCCCTTATTTGAAAGTCCTGTTATAGGCGAAAGTATTGTACAGCCTGCATATCCGACATATCCAACAAGCGTTGGCACAGGTGAAAGAATCATTAAAACAGGATTGTCCGACATCTTTGAAGATAGCTGTCTTGTTCTCTTAAAGAACGATTCTCCTTTGTCAATCTGTTTTGCGACACCTTTCCAATATTGATGTTTACCTTTTATATTATTGAAAAATATTTTTTTAGAATTAGCTTTTGTAACTTTACCATCAAGAGCTGAAGTCGAACCGTTCAAAGTCATCCCGGTCAATCTGATAACAAGCAGACCGCCGTTTCCGGCAGCCTGCGGCGGATGCACATCTGTAACCGTTCCATAAAGTTTCGTTCCGGCAGGAACCGTAATATCTTTTTTATAAACAGGGGACAAAGTTGTAAAACTGACTGTTGCACCCTCTTTTGTGTAATCAGAAACAGCCTGATTCGATTTAACCTGAAACTTCGTACCTGCAGGAATTTTTACTGCTTTGGATTTATCAACCGCAGTAATTTTCGGCTGAACCTCAGTAAATACAGGCGCAGACGAAGGAACTGCTGCCGGCGTACTTACTTTTGGCAAATTCGGCAACACATCATACTCAAGCTTTGACGAATTATATTTACGCTTAATTTCTTCATCAACCGAGGTATCAAATTCAAGAGCTGACACGGAATTCAAGGTAAACATCAGCACGAAACCCAATACAAAAAACCGAACTAACATGATTCACTCTTCTTGCCCGGAACTGTTAACAACGCAATAATGATACAAAAAACCAAGAAGCAGCATATTGTACTAAGAGCATCAATACTCATAATTTCAATACATATTACCGAAACAAACAAAGCTAGGATAAATAACACAGATCTGCGCTTATTGCCGATAATATGATGAAGCCTTTTCATATAAGCCAAAAGGAGAGAATATGTAATCAATACCGCATAAAACAAGGAATAAGGTTTATTTATCCAATTATATTGCGGAAATTTATATGAAATCACATCAGGTACAGATAACAAGCAGACTCCGACCACAAAAATTCCCGCAAGAGTTAACAAAAAAGCTATTCTTCCTATTGGACCTTTAAATAGAAAAGGATTCGCGTTCTTAAAAATTTCAAACATCTTCATAACAATTCTTTCTTTATCTTAATAATTCATTTATAGCTTTCGCAGCTTTTTTACCCGCACCCATTGCATTTATGGCATTTGAGGCTCCGACAGGTGCAACATCACCACCTGCGAAAACACAAGGAATATTAGTCGAACGAGTAACCTCATCAACTGCAATATAGCCTTTTGTATCGGTTAAAAGCTCTAACCCTTCATTTTGGGCAGACTTTTGGATAATAGGATTCGGACCTGTACCAAGAGCAACAATAACAGTATCCACATCTTCAACAACGTACTCTCCGGTACCGACAGGGCGTCTTCTGCCTGAAGAATCAGGTTCACCGAGCTCCATAATCTCAAACTTCATACCGTTAACATACCCGTCTTTATTCAAAATTTCAACAGGGGAATGAAGGAATTTAAAAACAATACCTTCTTCTTTTGCGTGACGGATTTCCTCCAATCTTGCCGGAAGTTCTTTTTCCGTACGTCTGTACAATATTGAAACCTCTTCAAACCCGACACGAACCGCGGTTCTTGCTGCATCCATTGCAACGTTACCGCCGCCTATCACCGCAACTTTTTTACCGACTTTCAACGGAGTAACGCAATCACCTTGACCTGCGCCCATAAGATTAACCCTTGTCAAAAACTCATTTGCGGAAAATACTCCGTTCAGATTTTCACCCGGAATATTCATCATTTTCGGAAGCCCCGCACCCGAACAAATAAATATTGCATCAAATCCATCATCTTTCAATTGTTTTAAAGTAACAGACTTCCCGACAATTACATTTGTCTTAAACTCTACCCCCATAGTTTTCAGGTTAGAAATTTCTCTATCCAAAAACTTACGAGGAAGCCTAAACGGAGGAATACCGTAACGAAGCACCCCGCCAAGCTTATGTAAAGCTTCAAAGACAACAACTTCATGACCGGCTTTTCTTAAATCTGCAGCAGCCGTAATCCCTGCACAACCTGAACCGACAACCGCAACTTTCTTGCCTGACGGTAGAATCTCAGGAATCTCAGCTTCGGTATTATCGCCGACATATCTTTCTAAAGCACCGATAGCAACAGGTTCACCTTTTATCCCAAGAACACAACTACCCTCACATTGTCTTTCCTGCGGACAAACCCTGCCGCAAACAGAAGGCAGCATACTTGTTTGGCGGATGATTTCACCTGCCTGATTAATATCATCGTCTTTCAACGCTTTTATAAACTGCGGGATTTGAATATTAACAGGACAACCCTGAACACATCTCGGATTTTTACAATTTAAACAACGGGAAGCTTCCAGCTTAACCTGTTCAGCAGTCAAATTACTCTCTACCGCGCTGAAATTCGTACGTCTTTCAATTTTATCTTGTTCTTTTACTCTTTGTCTTTCAATAGCCATTTCTAATCTCTTCTTTTCCTAAAATATATTTAATATTGTAGTTTAAAAAACAGCTGCGCGCAAGATGTGAAAAAGAGTGTTTATATACTTTTTCCAGTTTACTTAAGCTCCCTGACAACTTTTTTGAAATAGTCCGTCTCGGTTTTGGCTTTATAAGCACAAGCTATACCGTTCCATTGGTCTTTAGAATTCAAACTGCAATAAGTATTTAAGTTTGTATATGTTGTACCCTTACTGCCCATTGTCCTTAATTCCCCGTCTAAAAACTGAAATGTAAACAAATCATAACCGGCACGATTTGGCGGAGTTTTAAATCCGTTCAAATCTACAGAAACATATATGTGGCTGGAATTAGGATTCTCAAACATAAGATTTGTTCCATCCATTAAAACTAACTGCCCGTCATCAAGCACTTGTTCATTGAAACCTCCGCCATCGTAAGTTTTATATGTCCCGCCGTAGGTTAATTTGTTACCAACGTATTTATATTGAAAACAAACGGCGGGTTTGTTTCTGTAATCCCCGGAATCCCAAGTTCCGCAATCCACAGCAACTTTAACATATTTGGCAAAAGTTTTATAATATGTTAAGCGAGGATAAGTTTCCGGATCTAATGATACATCATCTGCTTCCATCTGACGGAATGCCTGCTGAATTGTTGAGTAGGATTTCAAGAACTGCGACCGCAGGCGCGTGGCTTTGTTGTTTTGGATAAGCCCGGGAATCGTCATCGCCGCAACAACACCAATTATGCCCAGGGTGATTAAGACCTCGGCAAGAGTAAATGCATGTCGAACCCTCACCCTGCCCTCTCCCTTGGAGAGGGTATTTTTCGTCATTGCGAGGAGGGCTAATGCCCGACGTGGCAATCCAGTAAATATTTGCACAAGTTTGACCTGGATTGCTTCGTCGTTACACTCCTCGCAATGACTGCTTAACGTCATTCCGGGCTCTGACCCGGAATCTATCAATGTTGATTTATCCCGTAGGGTTTTTTCATCGAAATGGATAGACCCTGAAACAGCTACGCATACAGGCTCACTCAATTTGTCACAGGACTTGTCAAGGGTGACCCCCTCCCCTTTACTTCCCCTCCCACAAGGGGCGGGGATTAATTTATGAGATTCTTCGCTTACGGTACTCGCATTAAACGGATACGCTACGCTTTCATCCTCTGCTCGTACCTGCTCAGAATGACTATTTACCGTCATTGCGAAAGAGCCTACGACTGAAGCAATCCAGCTTTTTAAATTATCAGCTGGATTCTTTCGGGCTTCG
>JAMPCZ010000115.1 GCA_023665935.1 Muribaculaceae bacterium
AACAATTATATAGTGTTGCGATTGCTTCTTGATTTCACCAATGCATATATGTAACGAAATATAAAGAAAAATTTAAAACAGACTCAAACTCAACTATAATGCCCAATATCTGATATTATGGAGTGAGGGAATAGCAATAAATTGTTTTAAGTATCCTTTATATATGTAGGACAAAAAGGAAGGAAATTTAAGATGTTTAATGTAGTAGTAGGTGTTCCACAAAATGGCAGACAAACAATTGCATTACGCAGTAAAAACGGTATGATGCGCGAAGTTTCTGCAACTGAAAAAGAAGTTGCTGAATTTATTGAACAACGACAAAAATATGGGAATTTTAATAAATCATATGCTGTATCAACTGGGCTTGGTGCAGGTATAGGTGTCGTTTCCGGTTTGTTGTCAAAATTTAAATCAGTACCTCAATTAGCATGTTTGGGATTGTTTGGTGCGGCTATTGGTGCATTGGTGAATTCTTCATTGCAATTATCTAAACGTGCAAAATCGGATGAAAACTTTATTCTACAGCACTCATAATTAAAACCAGTGGCAGGGTTTTTAACCCTGCCACTGGTTTTAATCAACTTGAATCTGGGTCAGGGTTATATTTTCATAACCTTCAAGATATCATTCAACTCTGCTGATGTCTTTTTAACATCTGCGTTTGAATATTTAATCGCATTATCATGGTCTTTGAGTCCGTTTCCTGTCAGGATACAAACGATTTTAGAACCTTCTTTAACCAAGCCTTGAGAATGAGCTTGAATTAGTCCTGCAACAGATGCTGCAGATGCAGGTTCTGCCAGTACGCCTTCACAAGAGGCAATTAATTTATAAGCCTCAACGATTTTTTCATCACTTACACAGCCGATTTTACCGTTACTTTCATCGCGTGCGGCTTCTGCTTGTTTCCAGCTTGCAGGGTTTCCGATACGGATAGCGGTTGCAAGTGTTTCAGGGTTCATAATACGTTCTCCGCGCACGATTGCGGCTGAACCTTCTGCTTCAAATCCCATCATTTTTGGCAGAGCCGGGATTTTGCCTAAAGAATGCCATTCCTTATAACCCTTCCAATATGCGGTAATATTTCCGGCATTGCCGACAGGGATAAAGTGGTAATCAGGAGCCCCGCCTAAGGCTTCGCAGATTTCGAATGCACCTGTTTTTTGTCCTTCTATGCGGTATGGGTTAACAGAATTTACCAAAGTTATCGGGTATCTTTCGGAAACCTCACGAACAACCTCTAATGCTCTGTCAAAGTTGCCTTGAATAGCGATAATTTCAGCACCATACATCATTGCTTGTGAAAGCTTACCTAGTGCGATGTAACCATCAGGGATTAAAACGTAGGTTTTTAATCCTGCTTTAGCACCATATGCGGCAGCGGAAGCGGAGGTGTTACCTGTTGATGCACATATAATAGCACCTGAACCTGCTTCTTTAGCTTTAGTTACAGCCATTGTCATCCCGCGGTCTTTGAAACTTCCTGTCGGGTTGCAGCCTTCAAATTTTAGATAAATTTCTGCGTTTAAGCCGATTTTTTTAGCCAAATTATCAGCTTTAATCAGCGGTGTATTGCCTTCATTCAGTGTCACAACAGGTGTTGAATCCGACACAGGCAGAAATTCTCTGTATTTGTTTATTAAACCTTGATAGTACATAATTTTACTCCAAATTCTATAATGTTATATTTGCACTCTAATGAGGCTGTTAACCTTGGTTATTGCGCCGTCATTGTTAAAGATATTTATGACATTTTGCATATCTTTTTCTTTGCAAAGTTCGGTGATAACGGTAATTTTGGCGGCGTTACCCGAAGGTACTTCTTTTTGAACAATACTTGCCAAACTTATGTTGTTATCTTCGCAGGCTTTACCGATACGGCCAATTACGCCCATGCTGTTTTGCGCGGTTATGGAAATGTAGTATTTGTTTTCGGTTTCGGAAATATCCATCATGTCTGCGTTTTCGTGGTGATGACATCTCATCATAGGCAGCAGATAATCCGTTTTTCCGATTTCTGATACTATTGCCAAAATATCTCCGACAACGGAACTTGCGGTTGGAAATTCCCCAGCTCCCGGTCCTGACAGGGTTACATCACCCACAGGGTGTCCAGAAAGACTTACTGCGTTGGTTACGTAATCAATATGAGCAAGTGTTTTGGTTTTTGGCACGAGCATCGGATGAACTCTTACATCGGCTCTTCCGTCGTTATTCAATTCGGCAGAGGCGATAAGTTTGATTTTGTAACCCATTTCATTTGCAGCTTGCATATCTTCAGGGCTGATTTTTGTTATACCCTCGCGGTAGACTTTGTCTATTTTAATTCTTTTTCCAAAAGCGATTGTTGCTAATGTGGTAATTTTATATGCCGCGTCAAAACCTTCAACATCTCCTGTCGGGTTGGCTTCTGCGTAACCGAGTTCTTGCGATTCTTTCAACACATCAGCGTATGAGGAACCCAAAACATCCATCTTTGTTAAGATGTAATTTGTTGTTCCGTTTAGGATTGCCTTAATTTTGTTAATTTTATTTCCTGCAAGGATAGTTTTTATTGGCATAATAAGCGGGATTCCGCCTGCAATTGCAGCTTCATAAAGCACAACTTTGTTATGCTCTTCTGCAAAGTTGAATAATTCTTCGCCGTGTTTTGCAAGGAGTTCTTTGTTAGCGGTTACAATATGCTTACCGTTTTTAATTGCAGTTTTAATAAGGTCAAATGCCGGCTCAATTCCGCCGACAAGCTCTGCCACAATCTGTATTTCAGGGTCATTGACCACTTCGTAAGCGTTATCTGTAATGATACTTTCGTCTAAGTTTTCGATGTTACGTTTTTTGTTTTTGTTGCGTACTGCAATTTTTACAACTTCAACGTTTTCAAAGTTTTGAAGTGTTTTAAACACTCCGCTTCCGACTGTTCCCAGTCCTATTAGTCCAATTTTAATTTTCTCTTCCATAAATTTCAGTATATCATAAACGCTCAAATATTACCACTTGTAAAGATTTTGTACGGCGTTAAATAATTTAACATGTCCCTTGCAAAAATGTATTTTTGGGGTATTATATTAGTATTGAAGTAAGGAAACTAGCTAGAAAAGGAAAATAAATCATGGCAAAACATTGTGAAATATGCGGAAAAGCTCCAATTAAAGCAGCTAAATTGACTTTCTCTCACAAGCAAATCGTTCATACTCAAGAACCAAACCTTCAAACAGTTAAAGCTGTTGTGAACGGTACAACAAAAAGAATTAAAGTATGTACTTCTTGCTTAAAAGCAGGTAAAGTTCAAAAAGCTATATAATTAGTTTTTCTAAACTAAAAGAATTAAGAGAGAACTCCTTTTTAAGGGGTTCTTTTTTATCTTGCAAAATAAAGTAATTTAGGGAAATGCACGGTCATTCCCAACGTGGTTAAAATAAAGTTTTCCTGTTAACATTTCTTCATGTTTCATGTAAATCATTTGTTTATTTTTCTCAAATGTAATAGAATAATGTTGGGAATGTTTTTACTTAAGGGATAGGTAGATGATAAAAGACAGATTGAATGAGAGAACTTTGACGCCTCAAGAAGTGCGTACTATACTAAAAGCTGATAATAAAGAAATCGTGGATTTGTGCAGAAAAGCTGCAATCAGACCTAGAAAAAATGCTAAAGGTCATACTTATTTTTCTTATGATGAAGTTAAAAATCTTAGAAAAATTCAAGCAAAAGCAAGAGAAACTGTTTCATCTTCTGTTGCAGTGAGTGTTCCTGCGGGTGTCGCAGGCGGAAGTCTTCAAGGTAATTCTGCTGCTGTCAGAAGCATTTTAACATCTTTGCAAGATTTAGAAACAAAATTGAGCAACAAAATTGCAGCAGTTATTGATGAAAAGCTTGAAGGTATGGATGATGTAGTTGTTGAGCTTATCCGTTGCAAAACTGATAACGAAACTCTGAAGCAAAAAATTGTTGATTTAAACAAAGAAGTTTATCAGCTTAAGAACGAGTTGAACAGTTACAAATCAGTCGGCTTAGGATTTTATAAGAAAAAAGAAGTTTACGTTTGGGAATAAGAGGAAATAATAATGGCAGCAAAAGAAGCTCCTGTAGTTAATGTTAGCGAAGAAAGAAGTAAGGCTTTAAAATTAGCTATCGAAAAAATTGAAAAAGATTTTGGTAAAGGTTCAATAATGAAACTTGGGGATAAGACAACAGTTAATGTTGATGCCATCCCGACAGGTGCTTTGTCATTAGATGTTGCGCTTGGTATAGGCGGTATTCCGCGTGGTCGTATCATTGAGATTTACGGTCCTGAATCATCAGGTAAAACAACTCTTGCACAGCATATTGTTGCAGAGTGTCAGAAAAAAGGCGGAATTGCTGCATTTGTTGACGCTGAACACGCGCTTGATCCTGAATATGCAAGAGCATTAGGTGTTCAGGTTGATGATTTACTTATCTCTCAGCCTGATACAGGTGAACAAGCACTTGATATTACAGAGGAATTAGTACGTTCAGGTGCGGTTGACATCGTTGTTGTCGACTCTGTTGCGGCTCTTGTTCCTAAGGCTGAAATTGAAGGTTCTATGGAAGATCAGCAAATGGGCTTGCAAGCTCGTTTGATGTCTAAAGCTCTTAGAAAATTAACTGGTATTATTGGTAAAACTAATACTACAGTTATTTTTATCAACCAATTGCGTATGAAAATTGGTGTGATGTACGGTAATCCTGAAACAACGACCGGCGGTAATGCTCTGAAATATTACGCATCAGTTCGCATGGAAATCAGACGTACCGAAGGGTTGAAAGGTGATGACGGTGATGTTGGTAACCATGTAAGAGTAAGAGTTTTGAAAAACAAAGTTGCACCTCCGTTCAGAACTGCAGAATTTGATATTATTTTTGGCAAGGGTATCTCTAAAATCGGTAACATCTTGGATGTTGCGGTTAATCTTGATATTGTTAAAAAAGCAGGTGCATGGTTTAGTTATAACGAGGAAAAATTGGGTCAAGGCAGAGAAAAAGCCAAGGAATATTTGGAACAAAATCCTGAAATTTTGGCGGAAGTCGAAACCTTGGTTCGTGAAAAATTGGCTGAAGGTTAATAGATTTTTGGTAACAATTATTTAAACACGAGAAAAGACCTCTTAACAAAGAGGTCTTTTAGTTGCGGGAAGTATTAGATAAGTCATTTTTTATTACGGTTGCAAATATGGAAGAGAAATGCTATACTAGTCAAAAAAAGGAGAGAGAAGATGGTGAAATTCAATAATAGAGCTAAATTTC
>JAMPCZ010000116.1 GCA_023665935.1 Muribaculaceae bacterium
AACCTTAAAAGGTTACCCCCCCCCGAAATTTCGCACTATTATTGAATTTCAACATACTTCTCTCTCCTTCTTTTTTGCACCATTGTATCACATGCTCCGTCAATTTACAACTAAAAAATCATGGCAAACACTCTTGAATTAAAATAGATCCTAAAATTCCAACTCAAATTTCAAACCAAAACTAACAACGCAAAATAATACTCTATTCTAATAACCAAAAATCACTTATGATAAAAATACATAACTCCTATAATTAGAACAAAAATAACCCTTTAGGAGTACTATTATGCTAAATTCTTCAATAAAACTTCTTTTAGTAGAAGACCATAAACTAATGCGTGTAGGTTTAAAATCACTGTTCGACGAACTGGAAGGGATTGAAGTCACCTCAGAAGCCCAAAGCGGTAAGGATGCGATAGAAAAATTCAAATCCACGCACCCTGATGTCATACTTATGGATATTGGCTTGCCTGATATTTCAGGGATTGAGGCAACAAAAAAAATCCTTGAATTAAATACCAACGCAAAAATTATAATCCTAACATCACATCTGTCCGAAACAGAAGTCTTAGAATCCCTGCAATCCGGGGCATGCGCATATGTAATGAAAGACATTAACACCGATATTTTGAAGATGGTTATCCAAACTATTAAAGATGGGGCAATGTGGATTGATCCGCTTGCAGTACCGATTTTACGCGACAAGAATTGCGGAGTTGTTCCGCAGCGGCAAATGTCCAGGGCAATGTTTAGAGAACAACACTCTAATCTTACCCAGCGCGAATATGAAGTCTTGAAACTTGTTGTCGATGGGAAATCAAACAACGAAATCGCTGAAGCTTTGACAATTTCTTCTCATACCGCAAAAGCGCATGTCTGCAACATTATCCAAAAACTTGTAGTAGATGACAGGACACAAGCCGCAGTAAAGGCATTAAAAGAAGGACTTGTGTAAAAAACAATAAATGATGTCATTGGGAGTGCGCCGAGCAGAAATGAATTTTCGGTAGGGTGGAGCGCAACGGATTTTCGTACCTGCTCAGGATACCATGTCATTCCCTCTCCTTTTGGGAGAGGGCTAGGGTGAGGGCTTTTTGTCATTCCGGACTCCGACCCGGAATCTATCAATGTTGTTTTATCCCGTAGGTATTTCCATCGAATTGGATAGACCCAGAATCAGTTACGCATACAGGCTCACTCAATTTGTCACTGGATTTGTCAAGGGTGCCCCCTCCCCTTTACTTCCCCTCCCACAAGGGGCGGGGATTAATTTATCGTCATTGCGAAGGAGTTTACGACTGAAGCAATCCAGCTTTTTAAACTATCGGCTGGATTCTTTCGGGCTAAAGCCCTCAGAATGACCGTTTTTTAGCATTGCAAGGAATCTAGTGGCATAATCCCACTTACTTTTTCAATGCAGGTACAGGACGTTTCACCGTCAACACCACCTCGTTCGGGATATAAAAATCTTTTACCCCATAATTTGCATTAACGAATACAAATTCCAAAACTTCACCGTTTTTAATTTCCAGCAATTCAAACGGTATTTTCAAATCAAGGGTTTCATCGTGAGCCGTTTCAATAGTTTTTGCGCTGTCTAAAACCCACATATCACCAGGGATTGCCTTAACCACACGCAAAAGCTGCAATTTGTCGTTACGAATCGCAATTTGAATTTCGTTGTGGAATTTTTCCATAGCTATAGGCGGAATATTCGTTGTTTTGTTAATCAATCTGACCGGAGAAAGAGCCTGTTTATGACTTGCCTTTCTGAAATAAATATACATTTGATAGGCACGTTTCGTTAGCTCAGGATTTTCCTTGATATACCTGTTTAAGTGGAATTTCAAATAAAGATTGCTTTCATCATTACCGTAGCGGATTTTATCGAACAATTTAGATTCACGCAAAACCGGACCGTCCGTAGTTTCAATAAAACCTGCACTATTCCAAACATCATCTTCTTCCGTGACAAATTTTCCATCAAGCACAGGAGTGATAAGAGATCTTGGATATTTTGACGGCTTCGATGTGGAAATACTTGAAATCGGCTCATCCAAGTACTTTGGAGTATCCAAATCAAGATAACGATATATATTTTTCAAATGGGTTCTGAACAGGAAGTCAAAAATATTGTCACGCCCCGAATCATTCGGCTCTCCATACCACCAAAACCAATCACTGCCTTCACAAATAAACAATTCACGCAGTGCATGCCTGATATTCGGATTAAGCGGCTCTCGTTTAACGAAATTGGACAAATCTTGTCTGACACGTTTTAGATAAGACCAGGCTAAATCTTTAACAGGTTCATCAATCCAAAGTTTGAAATTCCTGTTAATCCAAGAACCTGATGCAATCTTAGGCAAGGTTTTATCTTCTTTGGTCTTGTCTAAATACTCACTTATCAAAACAGTTTCAAGAGTTTCATCTTCCGTAATAAGAGTATACAAAGTCTTCAAGAAAGAAGCTCCATCCTCCAAATAATTTTCCCAGCAATTCTCACCATCAAGCGCGATAGTCAACAAATGCTCTTTATCCGGAGAAGACAGAATCTTACTTTGCATAACTTTTATTCTGTCATACAAATCATTAGCGGTAGTAATAGGGTTGTGGTTTTGATATTCGAACCCTATCAGATTAGGTATTGTTGAATCCCTGAAAACCATTTTAATATCAGATGTATGGGTCTTATATTTGTATGTTTTCAACAAATGATAAGGCTCATTGAGATACCCTTTGAAATCGTGTTCAAACTCAAATCCGATAGAACTTGCCAAAATTCCTTCATCAGAAAGCGACCATTCAACACCCAAACTGCTGAACATTTCAAGAGTTTTTGCACTGACACTGTGTTCAGACGGCCAAACCCCGCGCGGACGTTTGCCAAAAAGCTGTTCCATTCTGTCAAGTGCCATTAGTGTCTGAACTTTCGCATCCAATTCCGTCTTCAAATTAAATAACTCATCATCAGGAGTCGAATTTTTCCTAATCGTTTTATAATCCAGCAATATCGGCAAAATCGGATGATAATACGGACTGGTCGTTAATTCAATCTTGTTTTTATCAGAAAGTCTTTTTAGTGTCGGAATAATTTTGCGCATTATCTCTCGTTGAGTTTCAATAATGGTTATTCTATCTTCCAAAGTATAATTTTTGCCTTTTTTGACAAGCTTCTTCAATGCCGCATTGGAAGTCTTAAACGACGGATCAATCCAGGTTAAATTGAACAACGCCATCAAATCAGAGTATTCCTGATTGGTCAATATTGAAGTATCAGAAGTTCCATGAACCTGAATCAACTGATATAACCTATGATACTCTTCGTTTGAAAGAATCATTGTCTGATAATTCGTATCGAAAAAGTTGTTTAAAATAAAAATTTTATCTTCGGAAGTCAATTCTTCTTCGGGAGTAATAGTAAGACGCGAATGAATATCATGAGCTCCGTTTTCCGCATATTCAATAATACAATCCAGCAAAGCAGGTGCAAAATTGAAATTAAGTTTTAACTTTTCAAACTTTTTAGCCCAAAGAGTCATATCCAAATAGTCTTTAACCGCATGAAGCCTAACCCAAGGCATCAAATAATCGCCGTTCGCACTCAGTTGATAAATAGGCTGGTGCATATGCCAGTAGAATGCTATGGATAACTTTTTTGATTGACTCATCATAAATCCGGCTTACCCCTTTAGTAACATTATTATATCACTAAATTTAACTTATGCAATCTAAAAATACTGCAAAAAATTCCCCAAGCTCTCCCAATCAAAAAAGGGGTAGTAAACAGGAGCACCAGCTTATAGCTGGTGCTCCTGTTTACTTAAATCCGATAATTAAGCATAAAGTCGATCGTTTACATCAACAATTCGATTGTTAAACCTGCTTCTTTCAGAAGAACTGCACGCAAGCTGACCATCAATCGTATCTATTTCAATCAAAACGGATGGCATATTCAAAGAATTATTCAATACCGCAAGGTCATTTCTTACAGATTCTCCTGCGCCTAAAGTACTGCATAAATTGGTTTTCAGAGGTCGGTCATTAGAATCTTTACCTGCATTATGCAATACGGTAGTTCCTGAGCGTTCTTCTGTACTTTTGAAATGATATGAATATAAAGTAGCATTCTTTCCGTATTTTTTATCATAGCGACTTACTGCGTGTTGAACAGTCTTTACTGATCCACTGACTAATATAACCTGATATCCTTCAGCTCTATATTTTTTAGCAGCATCATTTGCATAATTTGCAGCAACTTCGTATTCAAATTGCGGAACATATTTACCGCCTTTTTTGACAAACGTATATGTTCCAACATCGAAAGCCCCGTTACTAGAGTTGTAACCGCCATGTCCTGCGTTTAAAATAACCGTTTTTCCATTTGGTTTGCCGGTAGGTTTCAAAACAGTTTCGGTTGCAACAATATTACCTTTACCATCCACTGTCGGCAGCGGATATTTATCAACCGGTGAAGTATCCAATAAATTTTCATTATATTTAATACCATGTTCCTTACAATACTGCTTAAACCGATTCTTTACATCAGCCTTACCGCCGGCTACCGACTGGTTGCGTAACTCAGCTGCAGTAAATGTTTTGCCTTTAACAACCACTTTACTTTTCGGATTAGTATTTATATTACTGCTGCCGCCGGTTGGGGCTGCAACAGACGTTGAACCGGTCGCCTGAGTATTTTGAGTTGTCGGATTCGACGCAGGTCTGTTCTTCTTGTCACGAACAATAAATGCTTCACCTTTTTTCGGTACGTAAGTATTAGGATTCTTAATTCCGTTAAGTTTACAAAATTCATTCAATGACATATTATGCTTACTTGCAAGATATGATAAACCTTTTCCTGCCGGCATTGTATCAGTCGGCAAAGTTATTTTTTGTCCTGTTTTAAGAAATGTACTGTTTAACCCGGTCCACTCCATGAATTCTTTATAATTCATACCATAACGCTTTGCAATTACAGTCAGATTTTCACCACGTTTAACTGTAATAACATTTGAATTCTTAGTATTAGTGCGTTTTTGCGGAGCTGCAGCGGCAGCTTTCGACATCCCCTGAACTTGTAACATAATTAATCCCCTTTTTCCCTTTTTATATCCTGTGTATATAAAAAATTTTCTGACACAAAAATTGCTCAAGAAATCTCAGAGAGAATTAAAAATGCACTAAACAAAAAGGATTTAAGACACTTTACATTTTGTTACATATATGCATTGGTGAAATCAAGAAGCAATCGCAACACT
>JAMPCZ010000117.1 GCA_023665935.1 Muribaculaceae bacterium
GCATCAGCATTAATTACCGCAAATACCAAAATAAAACTGAATACTAAAAGTTTTTTCATAAATTATTTCTCCTCAACAAGCAAATCCTAAAATGAGTTGACGGATATTACATTATACGCACAGGTAATCTTAACAATTAGCCAAGAATTATACAGAGTGCTATTATATTATTACTATGTTTAAGAATAAGAATATTGGAAAAAGAGAAGTTATTGCGTATGTTCATACGCATTGGGACAGAGAGTGGTATCAGGAATATGAAGTTTTCAGGCTAAGGCTTGTCAGAGTATTTGATAACGTTTTAGAGATGCTTCTGAATGACAAAATTCCATCATTTTATTTTGACGGTCATGTTGCGGCGCTGCTTGATTATTTGGAGCTGCGTCCGGAAAAAGAAGATTTAGTAAGGATGCTTATTGGGCAAAAAAAGCTTTTTATCGGACCTTTTTACTGTCTTGTCGATGAATTCTTAACCGATGGAATTTGCTTTAGAAAAAACCTTGAAATCGGACTAAAAATCGCAAGAGAATTCGGATGTAAAGACTTTATCGGATATCTTGCAGATACCTTTGGACATAGTCAAAATGTACCTCTGATACTTAAAGAATACGGTATTGATAAGGCTGTGGTTTGGCGAGGCTGCGGCGATGAGATTCCCTCAGATTTTGTTTTTAACGGAGTGAACACTGTTAACCTTGTCCGCGGCTATTTTATGGATATCTTTTCAGCAGATAAATCAATTTCGAAAAAAGCAGAATTTCTCAAAAATAATTTGGATAAAATTGCGGAAAAGTCAGGCGATACCCTTTTATTGCCAATCGGAGCCGATCATTTAGGTGTACCTGAAGATTTAGCAGAGCAAATTGCAGAGGTTAATTCTTATCTTCAAGACTATGAAATCAAACTAGGTTCACTATTTGATTACTTTGACAAGGTCAATTTTAAACACAAACATAATGACGAGCTGCGTGATAATTCCAAAACCTTTATCTTGCAAGGCTCATATTCATCACGTATGGATTTAAAGCAATTAAATGCAAAATGTTCCTATAAGCTTGATTTGGTTGACAAACTTCAATTTAATATGGGGGACAATTATTCTTCCGCAATTGAATATGCGTACAAATTATTACTAAAAAATCAGGCACACGACAGTATCTGCGGGTGTTCTAAAGATAGCGTGCATGAAGAAAACATAATGCGCTACAAAAAAATCCTTCAAATTGCAGACACAATTTTTAACGAACTTACGTACGACCAGGATGAAAATCTTTCGATAAGTTTTAAGTACCCTGATAAATACAAAATCCTTAAGACTGAAAGAATAGAGGTGAACCCTGTAACAGACCAAGTCATAGGAAAGCGCAGTGGCTTCTCAAAGGATTTATTGTATGACGTAAATAAAATTCCGATAACTGAGGATTATAAAACAATTTACCGGGTGCTAAAAGAATTCAATGCTGATGATTCGGAATCTGATTTACATATTGATGATACAAATATCTTTAATTCAAATATAAGGCTTGAAATTGTAGACGGGAAATTGAATCTATATGATAAGGCTAAGCTTTATCCGAATTTTATAGAATTTATAAGATGTAAAGATAACGGAGACAGTTACAATTTTGGCGCGGTAAAAAATGATGTGTATGAAGTTGCTCAAATCCAATCCGCCAAGGTTATTGAAAACGGTAAATTACGTGTAACTTTAGCTGTAAAAACTTCGTTTTTTACTGTTAATGTTTCGCTTAATAAACGCTCTAAGCTTATTAATATGAAATTTAACTGGTTGAATCTGCTGACAAACAGATTATGGCAGGTCAGGTTCAATTTCCCTAAGAAAGTAACAGAGGTTCAATCAGAAGATATGAATCTGCTAATTAAGCGTAAATTCAATCCGGATTATGATATCAGGGAAAATCTGCCGACAGAAAGTGGTTATGAAGTGTGGACAAATACTGCTCCAATGCAAAGATTTGCCTGGACTCAAGGCTGCGGCTTTATTACAAGCGGGTTAACCGAGTATGAAGTAAATAAAAACTCTCTGCTTATAACCTTGCTCCGCTCAACCGGCGTTATTTCTAACCCTAAAAACCCGTCTAGGACTACACCCGCCGGACCGCCAATTGAAACTCCGGGATTACAAATGATTGGCGAAAACCAAGCCGAAATCTCGTTCGGATTTTTCCCGGTAAAAGATTGGGCAAATTATGTGGAAGAAATTTATCCGCAAACAATTTTATTTTAATTTTACAAACAAATAGAAGCCCCCGAATTACGGAGGCTTCTATAATGTTCATCCCAAATCTTTTTCCGTGACTATCCCAACAACGTTTCTAACAAGTTAGCATTTTGCGATGCACCTGTTGACTCTTTAATCCGTTGTTTGTAGATGTAAGTTCGTAGTGCTTCTCTGATAAGTTCACTCCGCGAACGATTTTCGCCGTCTGCAATTTGATCAATTCTGTTCAAAAACTCTTCCGGCATTGAAATTAGTACTCTCGCCATATATTCTCCTTTGTCAATCTGTATTCGTTTACTGCTTACATATATATAAAGAATTTTGATATACAAAAAGTGCTAAAATTTATATACTTACGATATACAAATTTTTAAAATCAAGCTATTAGCTAATTTCAGACATATAAAAATTCTTAACATTGCTTAACATTTATCCGATAATAATCGCAATACAACATAGAAGCATGAATATTATCAAAATATTTCGGGAGTAGAAAAACCTGAAATAAAACGGCGCATCTTTAGTATTGGCAATACTTTTCCAGTTATCTAACGGATAGTGCCAAGGATAAATTTTTGGCATGCTTGTTTTATCTGAATTGTATTTTTTCATGCTTGCGTATAAATCAAAAATTAGCGGGATTGCTAAAAGTGTCAGCAAAAACCATTGATTACGTGAAATTAGCCCAAATAGAATGATGAATAAATAGCCCGTGATGTAAAATCCACCAAGTAAGATTAGTGCGGAATCCTTTGACTTTAAAAGAGTACATAGGGTCTTTTTCCCCGCCGAATAATCACCGTCAAAATCCATCAGCATGTGGGTATACAAAATGGTATTGGTAATAAGTGCGCACCCCAGGGATAATAACACTGCCACGGCAGAAAATTTACCTGTCATTACATAAAAAACACCTTCATACATCAAAGGTCCATAGGCAAGAATAATTGCTATTTCTCCCAATCCGTTTATTGAAAATTTTTGATAAGTAAGCGCAATAACAAGCGCAATAAACGCCAATGGTGCAACAAGCCGGCCGGAGGTAAAAAATAAAATTACACCGATTATAGCTGCTATACCGAGAAAAATAATTATTGTCTGCTTTAGTTCTTCGACAGTAACAGATTTGTTTTTAAGGTAAGCACATTTGCAATTTTGTGATGTTGCCATATAGTTTTCGTTTTTGTAATCAAAATAATCATCCGCCAAATTTGTTGCCATATGAACAAATGAAATCCCGACAAGCGCAAGAATTCCGAGTATACAATTCCCGCCCTGTTTTAAAGAATAAATAAATATTACAAGCCAATTTAATACAGTTATCGGCAGCGAATAAACTCTTGCACAATTTAGCCAAAACACAAATTTTTTAAGCATAAACTCTAAACCTTAAAAATATTCTTCATAGACACAACAGATTCATAACTTGCCCCGGCTTCCAAAACTTCTTCCGCGGTAAGTCCAAACATGGTAATAAGATCTTTTGCTTCAGGAATATTATTTGCATTTAAAAGTCTTGCAACTTCGACAATTGCATTATCTCGTGTCATGCTTGTGAAACGGTTGTTTATCCCTTTTCTCAGAATTCTTGATTTTGACTTACCCATTGTACACCTCAAGGGCAAGTATTGCTGCCCCAATCATACCTGAGAAATTTCCTGCGGTTGCTTTTTTTATTCTTGTCGGGGTTGTAACAATCTGAGAATTTACAGAATCTTCAATTTTTTCAACATCAACAAATTCAGCCATAGAGCCTGACAGTACAACACATTCAGGGTCGAATATATTAGAAAGTCCGATTATTCCGTTAATAATATCTTCATGCCATCTGTCTAAAACCGAAATCATTTGCGGATTACCGTTTTTTACGCCTTCAACAACGTCATAGGTTGTAACTTCAGGATTTTTTGTCATTTCTTCCGCTGTAAGTTTTAAGCCCTTACCTGAGGCATAAATTTCAAAACAATCCCAAGAACCGCAAGTGCATTTTCTGCGTTTGTCGGAATACATTTTAAAGTGCATTTCGCCTGCTGCACCGTTTTGACCTTTTAACAGCATATTATTAACTATAATTCCGCCGCCAACGCCAGTTCCGAGAGTTAACATAATTGAGTTTGTACAACCTTTTGATGCCCCGATTTTATATTCAGCCCAGGCAGCACAATTTGCATCATTTTCGACAAATACCGGCTTTTTTGAAAGCTCTTTAAATTTCAAATTAGGGTACTCTTTCGCAATATTTCCAGTCGAACCCAAAATCCCTGAATTTTCATTGTTTACAGCCCCGCAAGTCGAAAAGGCAATTACATCAACTACATCTTCGTATTTTTTTATGATATTTAAGAATACGGTTTTTATCTCATCAAATGTTTTCGGTGTAGGATTTTTCTCTATTTCACTCAGAATTTCACCCTGAGAATTTATAATCGCGCTATAAATTTTTGTACCACCAACATCAATAGCTAAAGCTTTTTTCATATTAACCTTTATATAAATTACGAGATTCTTCGCTATGCCAAATCATTCCGAGAATATTGAAGAATCTCCGATTTACCTTCCTCAGAATGACAATTATTTATTTCTGAATACAAACCTCTTTGTAATAAGCTGCGGTCTTGTGATTGCAGAACCTATAACAACACAATGTGCACCCAATTCAAACGCTTTATCAACCTGGCTTGGTTCCCAAATTCTACCCTCTAAGACAACAGGCATGTTTGTCTCTTTTACAAGTTGTTCAAGTAGTTCAAAATCCGGTTCATCCGCAGGAGAATTTGAAGATTCAAGCGTGTATCCTGCAAGTGTAGTTGACAGAATATCCGCCCCGGCTTCTTTTGCCTTGATTCCCTCTTCTAAAGTTGAGATATCAGCCATTGCAAGCCGTTTATTTATATGAATATACTTAATCAAA
>JAMPCZ010000118.1 GCA_023665935.1 Muribaculaceae bacterium
ACATTGTTGTTATATTCTTTCTCTAAAACAGAATTTAAACCTTCAATTTTTGGGCGTTCCATCAAGTAATTTGACCTGTTTGGCATATCTGCCATATCGTGAATTTGGATAAGAGCGTTTAGAATCTGCGTGGTATCTTTATATTGCGTAAACTCGTTAGTTACTATGCTGATTGTTGTGTGGACAAAGTTTGCGCGGCGTCCTGCAAATTCATCCCCTTGTAAAATCATATACCCCCTGTCTAAATCGTGTTCGGCATAAAATTTTTGTGCAATGGAGTCAAATGCGAATGTTAAAAACCCGGCTAATCTCTCGGCTTTAATCGTATCTGTTATAACAAGATATGTTGTTTCGTTAAGTGAGCCGAAATAGTCGCTGCTATCCAATGCAGCTTTAATTATAGCACTGTAAGTTTGGTGTAATTTGTCTGAAGCCAGTGATGTATAAGCTTCTTTGTAGTTGTCAAAGTTCTCAATTGTTATATATATGGCTGCCCAGTTGTTTATGTCCGTTAATTTACGTTTCAGTGCTCGCAGAGTGTAGTTTTTGCCGGGTAAAATTTGTGCTGAATCCAGGTTAGATTCATATTCTCGGCGCAGGTGAGCACTCATTCTTACTTTGAATTCTTCTGTATTAACCGGTTCCGACAAAAAATCATCCGCTCCGCTTTCTAAAACTTTTATTCTGTCATTGAAGTCTGCTGACTTTGACAGTGCAACAATTACGGGACGCATATTGTACGTCAACGCTCTTACCTGCTTGCAAAAATCAGATAAGTCATCGTCAAAACTGTCGGATATTATTATTAAATCAGGTTCGTTATCTTGAATAAGTTTTACTGCGCTGATTAAATCTTTTGAGATAATTACGGTGTTTAAATCAGATTCCAGCAGTTTTTTGTATTTTGTTGACAGTTCTAGTCTTTTGTCGATAATGAGCGTTACTGATTGCATTTTATCCTCGCTTGTTCTTCAATTGTTTTGACCGGCAAAAGCAGCTTGAATGTTATTTCACTTATTCCGGGCGTGTCTGTCGGTATGGAAATAACAGAAATTTCACCCCCCATTTTTTCTGTAAGATTTTTGGTTATATATAATCCGAGCCCGCTTCCTTGAACCTTTCTTGTCAACGGATTATCTATCCTTGCAAATTTGGTGAAGATTTTGTCGTAATCTTTTTCGTCTATTCCTATCCCCAAGTTAGTAACTTTTATTGCCACATTGTCTTTTTCTACAGCCGCACTAATTTTTGTTACGGAATTTTCTGTAGAATATTTTGCACTGTTTTCTATAAGATTTGTCATAATTTGCTGAAACTTATCTTTATCGACAAAAATATTTGGCAGAGAAGATTTATATTCAAACTCAAATTTGTGTGATGGATATTGGGTTTTGACAAGTGCGATTACTTGTTCAATCGGAGATTTTATACAGATTTCGTTGTAAATAAAGTGGTTATTAGCACTCTGTAATTTTGTTACAGAAAGCATATTCTCCACTAGATGAATAAGTCTGTTTGATTGCTCCTCTATTATTTTTATGAACTTCTTTTTACTTTCATCATCCAGTCTGTCCCAAGAACTCAGGATTGTTTGCGAAAATCCGCGGATTGAAGTCAATGGAGTGCGCAATTCATGACTCACTGTTGATATAAAATCTTCATAATTTTTTTCAATATTGTCCATGGCATTATTATAACAAATTTTTTGTAATTTAGTTTGAAGTTAACATTATTTTAATTCTTTTATGGTAAAGGGGGCGGAGCCTGTGGCTCCGCCCCCTTCGTCCCTTTTCCACTTGTTATGATGATAAGTCGTTTTTCAATTATTGGAAGGATTGATTTTTGTATGAAAAGAATTAAAATTAGTGTATGAAGAAGTTAATTGTCGGATTATTTTTGATAGTATTTTCTGTATGTTCTGTCATGGCTGAGCAGCAGGAAACCACCTATCCGCAGGATGTGAATGCTCAAGAAATTGCCGAAGATGAATATACTGAAGAAATAGATGTTGAGCAGATGTATCGTGATATGCCGGTGCCGGATTTTAAATATGTTCACAATATTGACCCGGGTGAATACCAAGACACAATGTACTCAACCTGGTCACCATATCCTTTGTTCAGGCTTACTGCACCGTTGTTTTTCAAGACTGTAAAAATTGATCCGGGCTATTATCTTTTGACCCCGAGAGAACATGACGGGAACTGGTTTATGCTGTTCAAGGAAGCCGGAAAGGTGAAATACATAATTCCTTGCTACAAAAAAGAGATGGTGCCGTACGGGTTCTATGAAAATAATCTCCCGCAGATTAAGATGACGAAGGTTCAACAGATAAGAGAGAAAGCTTTGAAATTTGTCGGAAAACATTTTGACAGTTCTAAGCGGAAACCCATTCCTGATACGTTCTTGGAGGCATCAGATTTAGATAATAATTTTATTTCCATAATTGTATATTGGGGTAATTACAGATACTATTTTGTGCTGCGTTCCGTACAGTTGTAGTATTTTATTTTTTGGTTTATAAATTAATGTATAAATTAGTATTATGAGGAGAAAATTATGAAATTAATTATAAGATTGTTTGCGTTATTTGTGATAATATTTGCGGGATTGAGCTCGTTTGCAAGCTTTTTTAATCCTGAGTATATTCATGAAGTTCGGGCAAGTCACATATTGGTGAAGACACGTCCTGAAGCGGTGAAAATACGAAAAGATATTATTAAGGGTGATATTACGTTTGAAGAAGCCGCAAGAGAGTATTCCTTGTGTCCGTCAGGTCAGCGCGGGGGGGATTTAGGATATTTTAACAGAAAACAGATGGTATCAGCGTTTTCTGACACAGCTTTTGAACAAAAGGTTGGTGAGATTTCGGATCCTGTGGGTACGAAATTTGGCTGGCATATAATCAAAACAACTGCAAAGAGGTAGAGAATATACATAAAATATGCTTAAAAGCTGCTTTTGACTAGATATAAAGCTATAGAAGCATAAGTTTTTGCAAAAAATACTTGAAAAAATTTTATCTTTATGTAAAGATGGGGTTACGCACCCGGGTGTTGGAAAATCGAAGGAAATGAGGCAAGGTAGCTCAGCTGGTGAGAGCGCACGGCTCATACCCGTGAGGTCGAGAGTTCGAATCTCTCCCTTGCTATTATAAAAAAGAGTTTCAGATTTATCGAAACTCTTTTGTTGTGTATAATAAATTAATGCTGTGTGTCAGGGAATTTGACATAAAGTATCGCAAGTTTGACATGCAAGTCGGAAGTTTTTTCAAAAATCTTGTACCATTTAAGTTATAATGTATTAGAGACTTTTGGATGGCGGTTTCCATAACGCATACGCCGACACCATCGCCCATTGAGGCGATTTTTTAATGTTGAG
The DNA here is from genome assembly GCA_023665935.1 of Muribaculaceae bacterium. Lineage (GTDB taxonomy): Bacteria > Cyanobacteriota > Vampirovibrionia > Gastranaerophilales > Gastranaerophilaceae > Zag111. The sequence continues at coordinate 3,382 of JAMPCZ010000118.1, forward strand.
ATTTACAGATCTTTTTGCACTAATTTGCACCACAAACTCGTCATCTGGAACTTGTTTCAGGGGCTATTTCCCACCAAGTCAACCTTACATGTGTACATTTGTCAAGTTAAATGCTATGCAATTGCCTCCAAAAAAATTCGCAAAATATAATATGCGCTTTCATATATTTTATTGTATTCTTCACGAGGGACTAATTCTCCATGGAATAGAAGACATCTTAAACCATATATAATTTCAATCAGCGCTTTTGCAATTCTTTCTTCATCATTTATAAAATGAACCCCTCCGATACCAATATAGTTGCTACCTTGTCCTGAATGAATTAAGTTTTCTTCTCGGTATGGGTTTATCCAAGAGTAAGTTTCTATCAATTTTTCTTGTGAAGTTGGTGATAATGCCAAGTAATCTGACTGTTGTGTGAGTTCATTAATATTGTATTTGTTTTGTTCGTAGTGAAATTTTGAAGTTCCATCTTGTTTTAAAATATCTAGAAAGTATTTATTATTTACCTTTTCTGCTTTATATTTTAAATTAGAGTATGTGATTTCTCTTATTGTTTCAATATTTTCTTCTATTACAATTCTTCTAAAATCAAGATGTTTATTCCTATTTTGCAAATTGTTATTTATTAATCCCTCATGTAAATTTGATATTAAAGATTTGAATTTTATTGCTTCATCATATGTAGATCTAACATCAATATATGCAAGAATTTTACTTTTTATTCTTCCATATGTTTTTATTTCTGAAATAATCTGTTTTTCATTTTTATCCGGATATGAATCTTTCATCCAAGCATTAAAAGCCAACCAAGCTTTAATAAACTGTGTATAATAGTCAATTTTTGATAATTCATACCAATTATTAAAACTTTCTCTACGTGAACCAGGCATTATAATTCTACTCCTATTTTTAAAAGTTGTTCATTAATCCAACTTGTTGCAACATCTTCATTTTCTTCAATAGCAATTTCAACGCCTCTTTTTGCAATTTCCAGAAGTTGTTTCGATTGTTTTCTAAGTTTTGTAGCCTCGTTAAGCTGTTCAACAATTTCTATTTGTTTATCCATTTCTAACTTCGGAATTAATGTATTTTGAATTTCATCTACCAGCCAATGTTTAATTAATGCCCCACTTGAGACCCTTTCAACTTGCATTTGGACAATAATTGAATTAATAACCAAGGTTAAATATTCCGGTAAATATTCATTATTATGTAAAGAGAGTCTCAAAATACCACCACTTGGAATCATTTTTGGAGGAGTTTCGTTTAAATAATGTGCAATCCCAGGTGTACCATCTTTTGATAACAGAATTTCACCTTTTTTAGGTTGGTAAATATCCGCAATAGAATCGTAATATTTTTCTGAAATATATTGCATATTGTTATTACTGATTTCGTATTGAGATAAATTACTAACTCTTACAAATGGTATTCCTTCTTCACAATATTCTTCAGAGCCGACTTCTATTCCTTTTTTAGGTATTATTATACCGGATAACTTATTCCAACCACAAGGACAAGATTTTATTTTTTCTATTATTTCATCATATTTAGGTTGGAAGTATTCGGCATCAAATCTGTTTGCATTCTTTATATCTGAGTAATTTTTTATAAATATTTTTTTTGATATGCAATCTTCACTATGTAAGCCTAGTTTACTTAATAGTATATTTTTTGTTTCATTAAATATTTTTTTGCTTT
>JAMPCZ010000119.1 GCA_023665935.1 Muribaculaceae bacterium
CGAGGGAGAGGGCAGGGTGAGGGTTCGACATGCATTTACCCTGGCGGAAGGTGCTACGCACGTAACCAAGCCACCAATTTTCGCTAAAGCAGCCTTCACATTGGCGGAGGTCCTAATCACCCTGGGCATAATCGGTGTAGTGGCGGCGATGACTATTCCGACAATGATGAGCAAATGGAGAGAAAAGGCTCTTATTGCAAAGCTTAAGGAATCCTATTCTATTCTAAATCAAGCTTATAAATTATCTATCGAAGAACACGGTGATGTTTCAAGCTGGAATCTTGGGACCGGAATGTATGATAAAAATGCTCATATGAACTTTGCAAATTATATTAAGCCATCACTCAAATTATCTTATGATTGTGTTGGTTCTCGTGCTTCGGTGATAAAAAAGTGCCTTCCGAAAAATACTAAACACTATGAAGATATTGCATCTTATGCTGTAGTCCGCCTAATAAACGGTGCTGCTTTAGCTTTCAGAATTTGGGATTCTACTTGTTCTTCTAATTACAATGTTGATGGGTCAATTTTTAAAAGTAATGTTTGCGGTTATATTGTTGTTTTCTTAGAACCTGATAAAATCATTCAAAATGGTTTAAATGCTTTTTCTTTTTACGCGACAACCGATTCTATTATTCCTTGGGGGTTGAAGGGTTCGCGATTAGAATTTGAAAAAGCCTGTGATTCTAATATTGAGCTGCCATATCCGGGTTTTAGCGATGATAATATGTACGGCTGTACGGCTTGGGTGCTGCAAAATAATAATATGGATTACTGGAGGTGTCCGGGCAAACTTGGCTGGGATAAAGCCCGAAGCTGTGAAAAATAGTAAATGTTAATTTAATATCAAATTAAAACTTAAATTTTCTACTACAGTTTGAAGATTTATCGCAGGGGTCAAAGAAACCTGTCTTTTTGCTTCTTCTACTGATTCCATATCTTGTAGAAGTTTGTAGAACAGTGGTTTGTTTTCGGTGTTTGATTTAATTACATTCAATATATAATTCTGAATTTGTGTAAAAACTTCCGCACTATTATTTTCGGATGCAATTTTGTATAATCCCGTTTCAAACTCAAGCACTTGATTTCGGTTTGTTGTCCAGTAATTTTCGATAAAGTTTTCTACAAGTTCAAATGTATGCGTTTCTTGCGCAACAGATGGGACAAAAAATGATTGTGCGCGTGATACAACTGTCGAAATTATATCACTGCGATCCTTTGTAAGGAAGATAAATGTCGTATTTTGGGGCGGTTCTTCAAAAGTTTTTAATAACGCGTTTGATGTTGCTTCGGGGAAGTTTATTTGATTCAACGGCAGTAAGTTTCCGTCTTCGTCCCTGTCACAAAAAATATAAACCCTGTGATAATCACTTGTTACAGCCAGTTCATTAATAATTGCTTTTGCCTGGTTGATGTTGATATTTTTTTTGCCTTTTGTTTCACCATCTTCACTTTGGCTGTCAGCTTCTTTAAAATCAAGTCTTGTGTAAATTTTCACCGCAGGATGCGCTTGTTCTTTTATCCATTTACAGTTTAGGCAGTCACAATCTTTGCTGCCTTCTTTTGTACAGTTTAAAAGACGTGCAACTTCAAGGGCTAGTTCGCATTGGTCAGAAATATTTGCACCCCAAAATAACAAGCAGTGGCTGATATTTTTATTTTCATCATAAATTCCGTTTCTGAAATATTCTAAAAGTTTTGGGAACTTTTCATTAATTTCGTTATTGTAATATTGCAAATTCCAGCTCCTTATCCAAATCCAGCGCGGCTTGTCCTGATTTTATTTTATATTCTGCATTTGTAAGATTTTGTTTTAATTTTACTAAATTTTTCAGCGATGTATTTTTCAATTTTTGCAGTTCTAATTTTACACGGTACGGATGCAAGTTTATAATCTTTGCAATTTCATCCTGGCTATGACCGTTTGAGAGAGCTTTTATTTGGATTTTGCTATGTATTAGCGTATGTAAAACTGACATAATTTCAAGCGGGTGTTTTTTTGACAGAAGTTTTTGGTATTCTTCAAGAGTTTTTTGAAGGTTCCCTGCAATTAAATAATCTGCAAAAATAAATAAATCCTCATTTGTAACACAAATTTCTTTAACCATATTTTTAGTTACAGAATTTTTACCGGCAAAAATCTTCAATTTTTCAAGCTCGGAATCCAATAATCTTAAATTACCGCCAACTTGGATTAAAATCTCAGAAGCCACATCATCAGTAAGCTTTAAGTCTTTTGTTTTTGCCTGCTGCTTAATCCAGGATTCCAGCTCGGCAGTTTTATATGACGGGATTTGTAAAAACTCTTTTGCATTATATTTTGATAATAGTTTGAAAAACTTTTTGCGCTTGTCAATTTTCTTTTGACTATCAGGCGGAAGTTGCGCGGTAAAAATTATGTCAAGATTCTCATTACAATTATCTAATGCTTCCGTGATTTGAGCAATTTGCTTATCATCAAACCCTTTGTCTTCTGTAGATTTCCCGCTTAAATAAGACAAGCAGTTTATTTCAATGAGCATTTTTCCAAACATCATTGGCTGAGTTTTCAATACCGCAACCAAATCCGGGAATTTCAGATTATTATAATATTTGTAACTCATCTCAATAAAATTTTTATCAAGCTTGTTTTTAAATTTCTTGATTTCGTTTGAAATATTAAATTCTTCATCCCCATAAAAAAAATAAATCATAACTCTTTAAATCTTGTGCATGTTATCTACAATTTCTTTTTTCTGAATCCAAACTTCCATCCCCATGTCGTTTCCGCATTTTGTCAAAGCTTCTTTGATTTCTTTGAACGAATAGTTGGATTTAGAAATATCGCACAGCATAAACATTACAAAATGTCCTTGCATCAATGTTTGTTTAATATCTTCAATATTTACGGTATATTTTTCCATTGTTGCCGTAATTCTTGCTACAATTCCGACATTATCCACACCCGAAACGGTTACAATAATTAAATCAGACATTTTGTAATTATCCTTTCTGTTATTCAGCTTTTACTGCTTGTTGTTCTGCTTCTGCTATCCAGCCTCGGTTAACAAGTTTTGCAACTTTGTATTTTTGACAATAAGCTTTCAAATCTTTTTTGATTTCCGGAGCCAAGATGTAAAGTACGATAATATTAGGTACGCACATTGCAATCATCATTGCATCTGTAATATCAATGATTGATTGAACATTCATAGCCGAACCGATAACGATAAATAAACAGTAAATCAGGTTGAATGTTAATACACGTTTTTTACCTTCACCTAACAAGAATGTCCAAGCTTTTTGTCCGTAATAAGCCCAGCTGATTAAAGTTGATAATGCAAATAATACTGCAATAATTGAAAGAATTACAGGGAAAAACGGTATTACTGATTGGAAAGCATTTGATGCAAGTTCGATTCCTGAGATTTTACCTATTTCAGTTGTATTTAATACTCCTGAGAAAATAATTGCAAAAGATGTGAACAAGCATAAAACACCTGTTAAGAAAGTTTCTAATAATGCTACAAACCCTTGAGATACAGGTTCTTTTGTTTGTGCTGTAGCATAAACGATAGCAGCAGCACCTGTTCCGGCTTCATTTGATTGAACAGAACGTCTTAAACCGATAATAATGGTTCCGAATACTCCGCCTGCGACTGCTGTCGGGTGGAATGCTTCTTTTAAGATTAATCCGATTGCGTGCGGAATGTTTGTAAAGTTAGCGAATATTACTATTAAACCTGAAATAATGTATAATGCGCACATTGTCGGAGTCAGAATAGTTGTAACTTTTGCGATACTTTTGATACCGCCCATAACAACAAGTCCGATTAAAATTGCTGCAATAACACCGATTACCCAGGTGAATCCGTGGAAAATACTGTGTTCGCCGCCTGTAATAAATATGATTTGGTGCGCAGTTTGATTGATTTGAATCATATTACCGCCGGTGATACCTCCGCCGATACAAAGAATTGCGAAAAGTACTGAAAGCGGTTGTCCTAACCAACGCATATTTTTTCTTGTCAAACCGTGTGCGATATAGTGCATAGGTCCGCCGGAAACCGAACCGTCAGAGTTAAATCTTCTGTATTTTACGGCTAAAGTTGCTTCAACAAATTTTATTGACATACCTAAAATTGCACCAAAGAATATCCAAAACGCTGCACCCGGACCTCCGATAGAAATAGAAATTGCAACACCTGCAATACTTCCGATACCGATGGTTCCTGATAGTGCAGTTGCAAGAGCCTGGAATGAAGAAACTTCACCGCAGTCACCGTCTTTTTCTCCTTTTTCAACAGGTTTTGTGACGGTGTCGATTGCATGTTTGAATCCCCAAACAGATATACCTTTAAAGTATATTGTGAAAAATATTCCGGCAAAAAGTATCCAAAAGATAATTAATGGAACTTTATTTCCCGCAATTGAAATAGGGAAGAAAATGAGTTTGGCGATAAAATCTGTAAACGGAGCGATGTTTTGGTTAATAAAATCATCCACACTCATTGCGTTTGCAGATTGTATGCTTAACAACATTGTCATTAATAAAGTCATAAATTTCTTCATCTTTTAATTTTCCTTTCGACTATAAAAGGTTCTATCCCTAACACAGGGTAAATCCAACCATACTTACTAATATTATAGCAAAAACATGCTAAATCAATAAAATCAGGGCAATTCTGTTACTAACTGTTACACTTGAGGGGTGTTAAGAGGTGAATAAGTGAGTAGGTTAATAAGTTAATAAGATAGCATAAGCTTGTTACGTTTTTAATTTCCTCCCCAGCTTTGGGAGGGTTAGGGTGAGGAGTAATCATATCATTGAGGAAAGGTCAAAATTCGACGGGGTAATCCATAAGAATATTAGGAGATTCTTCGCATCCGCTCAGAATGACAATAAACTTCCCCTTTATTCACCTATTCACCTATTCACCTATTAACTTATTGACTTTCAAATGGATTGCCACGGGCTAAAGCCC
>JAMPCZ010000011.1 GCA_023665935.1 Muribaculaceae bacterium
TATTGAAGAAATTTCAGGACAATATTTTTCGAATTCCTCAATGATGGTTGAAGTTTTAAACATAAAAATCCCGCTGTTCCAGTAATAGTTTTCGGATTGCAGATATTTTTCAGCGGTTTCTCTATCAGGTTTTTCAGTGAAGTTTGTAACCTTGTTATCTACAGCTTGAATATATCCAAACCCTGTTTCAGGATAATTCGGTTTAACCCCAAATGTAACGATGCAGCCATCATTTACAAATTTTTGCGCTTCAAGAACAGATTGGGCAAAGTTTTCATTGTTTTCGATTAGCAAATCTGACGGGACAACCAAGACGGTTTCATCCTCATCAGAATTTTCCATAATGTATTTGACGCTAAGTGCGATAGCAGGCGCAGTATTTTTTGAAATAGGTTCAGATAAAATAATAGAGTTCTCGTCTAATTGCATCCAAACGTTTGAACTATGTTTTGTATTTGTTACACTGATAATGTTTTTAGCAGGAATAAATTTGTTTAATCTTTCAAACGTTGATTGCAGCAGACTTTTTTCCGCGTACAAATTTAAAAGCTGTTTTGGATAAAGTTCTCGTGATAAAGGCCATAATCTGCTTCCTGAACCCCCTGCTAATATAACTCCAAACATTACTACTCCTTCTTAATTTCTATCCTTTTGCGGTCATTATACTACAAAAAACAAAACTCTCAAACAATAAGCTTGAGAGTTAGTATTTGAAAATTTGTTTCTGTTTTATTATAAAGAATTTAATAAATCGTCTGCAAGACTGTCAAGTCCTTTTTGATAAGTTGTTCTTGCAGTTTCTGCCAAGACTTTTTTAGCATCTACTGAATCAAAATGTTTTGCAATTTCTTTTGCGCAAAGTAAGTCGTGCAAAGCATTCCATTGAACTTCTTTTGCGGCTTGTTCAGCACTTGCTCTTGTACCGTAATCGACTTTTACACAGCAATCAGCACCTGTGCCTTTTGTTGGATATTGTACGATTGTATATTCATTCGGGTGTAACGGAGCAACTTTTCCTCTGTCGATTTCAACTGTTTTTGTTCCGTCAGCGTTTCTTACAAAAATTCTGCCATCATTGTATTCAACTTCAGCTTTAACATTTTTCAACGGTTTAATAACATCGTTTTGTAATCTTTCTACTATGTCAGCTTGATATTTTTGAAATTCCTCAGCGCGAGTTTCTTTGTTTGCAAATCTGCTTGAAATATCTTCAATAAGTTTTGCTGCGCCTTGTTTTGTTTTATTTGTAATTTTAAAACCTGTGAACGATTGAGCGTTGTTTACTGCATCAATTTCCATTTGGGGTAAATCCTTTCCTTTTTGTACTAACCTGCCCTTTCCTAAAAACTTGTCAATATTAAAAATTGCCTTATTTAAGCTTTAGCTTAATATTTGTTTACAAATCGCCAAAACCCTTGTTACCATGGGCTTGATTTTATGTGATTTTCTTAGTAGAATAGTCTTACTTGAAAAGGAGAACAGTTATGGCACAACAATTCAATCCGCAAGGTATCAATGCTCAGAATATCAAAAAGCGTTATGCGGTTTTGGTATTCATAAAAGGTTCAACCGCACCTTTGGTGTTGTACGTAAAAGATGCGCAGGCTTTGTATGATGAATTGATTGCCAAAATGCAATCTCCGTCTGCTGCTTTAATTGAAAAAGAAACAGAAGGACCTTTGAAAAAAGTTTGCTTTATTTCTAATCAGATTGCGGCATTGGCAATTCAAGAAGAACAAATTATTTAACCTAAAGTCATTCTGAGCAGAGATTCTTCGTGTTTAAAAAACCTCAGAATGACAAGAGTGAAGAATCTCGATGTAGACCTATGAATAAATTTTTATCACTGGAAGATTTAGAAAACGCCGAAAACAAAACACTATACTTTACCTTCGATGAAAAAATTGATGGTATTGATTGTGTCAGTCCGATTCATGCTGAATTATGTGCAAAGTCTTTTGATGATTTTGTTCAAATTTCAGGACATGTTACCGGGGTAATTTCTTTAGAGTGTGATTTGTGTTTGGAAAAATTCGATTACAATTTGGATTTTGATATTGACGAATTGTACTCAAAAAGTACGCTGTTGTGTGAATATGAAGAGTCCGGACAGGAGTTTGAGATAAAAGATGGTCAGTTTGTTACTGATTTGAACGGTGAAAAAGAGATTGATATTTATGACTTATTGTATCAATCTGTAATATTAAACCTTCCAAATAAAAAAGTTTGTGGTATTAATTGTAAAGGAAACGAATTTTTATCAGAAGATGAAATGACTGATCCGAGAATGGATATTTTCAAAGATATTCAAATTAACCCAAAAAATTAGTAAGTACAAGAATAAAAAGGAAAAGACGAAATGGCAGTACCTAAGAAAAGAACAGGACATGCGGCTCAAGGAAGCAGAAGAGCTAATTGGAAAGCTACCAAGCCGGAAACTACAAAATGTCCTAACTGTGGCGAAACAGTTTTAACACATACAGTATGTACAGCATGCGGAACCTACAAAGGTCAACCGGTTAAATTAGCAGACAAAGCAGCAGCAGCGGTTGCAGCAGCACCAGAAAAGAAATCGGCTAAAAAATCAACAAAGAAAGCTGCTCCAAAAGCTGAAGAAGCTAAGGTAGAAGAAAAAGTTGAAGAAACTGCTGAAGAAGTAAAAACTGAAGAATCTACAGAAGAATAGTTTAAAAGTCAAGGTGACAATGAAAGTTGTCACCCTGAACTTGTTACAGGGTTTAAGAAGTTAGAATTTTGCAATAAGTTCAGACACCAAACTTTGGAGAGAGAAGGAAATGGCAAGAATAGCAATAGATGCAATGGGTGGAGATTATGCACCGAGAGCGATTGTAGAAGGCTCTTTGTGGGCTGCGCAGGAATACGGCGTTGGCTTAGAGCTTGTCGGTAATGAAGATGCGATTAATGCTGAATTGGATAGAATCAGAAAAGTAGGATATTTCCTTTCTGATTGCGGTACAAAAGGACATAAAAGAAGAATCAGGATTGACCTTGATAAAATTGACTATGTAATTACTCATGCCTCCGAAGTTATAGGAATGGGCGAGGCTGTAGGACAATCTATCCGTAAGAAAAAAGATTCATCCATCGTTGCTTCTGTCAGAGCTGTAGCGGAAGGAAGGTGTGAAGCTGTTGTTTCAGCAGGTTCTACGGGTGCGGCTATGGCGGCAAGTTTGTTTGGCTTAGGTAGAATCCACGGGGTTACAAGACCTGCTATTGCGGTTACTCTACCTACAATGAAAGACCCGTTGGTCTTAATCGACGGTGGTGCAAACAGTGATTGTACGGCTGAAATGCTTGCTCAGTTTGCAGAAATGGGTAAGGCTTATGCTGAACATGTTATTGGCATAAAAAATCCAAAAGTCGGTATATTGAGTATTGGTGAAGAAGAAGGTAAGGGTAATGCTTTAGTGAAAGAAACTTATCCGTTGTTAAAAGAAATGGGTGAGCAGGGCAAAATTGATTTTGTCGGTAATATTGAAGGTAAAGAACTTTTCATAAATAAATGTGATGTTGTTGTCTGTGATGGTTTTGCAGGTAATGTTGCATTGAAAGTTACTGAAGGTACCGCTTCAATGTTATTGAAAATGATTTCTACAGAATTCAAATCTGATTTTGTCGGTTGTGTTATCGGATTGCTGGCAAAACCTTTCTTGAGAAGAATTTTGAAAAAAATTAATTGGGAAGTTTTCGGCGGAATGCTATTATTAGGTGTAAAAGGCATTTCTGTCATCGCTCACGGGCGCAGTTCTTCTTATGCAATGAAGAATGCAGTAAAAGCTGCTGTCAGAGTACTTAACAATGATATCAATTCAAAAATAGCCGAAAGCGTAAATAGATAGGAATTAAGATTATGACAGATAATATAAAACCACTTAGAATTGCAGGTGTGGGGTATTGTGTACCTCAAACAGTTGTCACAAATGAAGATTTGACAAAGTTGTATGAAACATCTGATGAGTGGATTTATACAAGAACAGGAATTAAAGAACGCAGAGTTGTTTCAGGCAATGAAACGGCGATTGATTTAGGCTTGACCGCTGCGAAAAATGCCATTGAGAAATCAGGATTTAAACCTGAAGATATTGACTGTGTAATTTCAGCAGCATCTGTTCCCCCTCAATTGTATCCTACATTATCTTGTACTTTGCAGGATAAATTAGGTATTCCGGGAAATGTTCCCGCTTTTGACCTGACTGCTGCTTGTACCGGTTTGATTTATGCCCTGCAGGTTGCAAGAGGGCTGATTGGTGTTGGTGTTTATAAAACTATTCTAATTGTTGCCGCTGATAACAATTCAAAAATTACCAATTGGGATGACAGAGGAACTTCAATTCTGTTTGGTGATGGTGCCGGCGCAATGGTGGTGACAGAATCAGAAGATGGTATTGATGATATTCTAGCACTGGGAATTCAAGCAAACGGAACGATTGGTCAATATATTTATACTGATATGCCTGGACAAAATTGTCCGCTTGTTGAACCGTGTGAAAAAGTCGGTGACGGTAAAATTCATATGTCAGGAAAAGATGTTTATAAATTTGCTGTCGGAACTGTTCCGTCTTACGTTGAAGAATGTATTGCAAAATCAGGCATGACCTCCGAAGATATAGATTATTTGATTCCGCACCAGGCAAATCAAAGAATTATTGAATCAATCCAAAACAGATTGAAATATCCTGATGAAAAAGTAATTTCAAATATCAAATATTACGGCAACACATCTGCTGCATCTATTCCGATTGCGCTTGTTGAAGGTGTTGAGCAAGACAAGATTAAACTTGGTTCAACTGCTATTCTTTGCGGTTTTGGTGCGGGTATGACCTGGGGTGCTGCCGTTGTAAGACTTCGTGAAGGTATTTGTTAGTTATAGTTTTGTAAAGTTTCATATTAAGAAATAGCAATATTTGGTTGATATAATCCTTATATAATATATAGATATTAATTTGGGGATTATATTGATGGGCGGAGTTAAAAATTGCAATAACAAAAATCAGGGATATAATTATTGTCAAAAACCTGTGGAACAGGCTGATGCGACAAGGACAAAATCTCCTGTTGCTATGCCGTCTTCTGTTACTGTTCCTCAAGGAAAACGTATAGATAAGCCTGATTTCATGGATAAACTTAAAAATGATTATCCGTTTCCTGATTGGGCAGCCGATATGGTGCCGGAAGAAATTTTGCTGCTATCTTCCAGCAGATGTCACCTGGTTAATGAATCTGTTGAAGACGGGATAAAAAATCTGCCTAAAAAAGCGGATGGTTCTGTTGATGTTGATAAAATTAAAGAAGCTTTAAAAACAGCGGTTGATTTTATCAAAAAATCCAATGCGGCAGCTCTTGAAAAAATAAATCACGGTATATATGGTCAGCAAGCCAATAATATAAATATTATCGGACAAGTTTTCGGACCTGAAACTGCTGCATTATTGGAATGGGCAGGGTTTGATGTAGATAAGTTTAATTCAGATTTTTCTGTACATCAATCAGATTTTATGGGCAAAATTATTGCTGATATGCACGTAAAGGATTCTGGTGAAATTGAACATAATATAAAATCACAGAATGCAAAACTGGATGAACTCTTGCAGTTGGATTTGAATAAACCTGAGAATTTGGAAAAACTGATTACCGGTTATAAGGATGCAACCGGAACAAGTTTTTCTGTTGATAGAATTATGGATTCTCAAAAATCGGGTTTGTCAAAGGATGTAAAGCTTCAAAAATCAGTGGCAAGTTTTGGCATGCAAGAAAGTTTAATTGATTCTTATAAAAATAAAGTAGCTTCAGATGCCTGGGTACTAGCAGTAGAAGGTACAGTGTCTGCGATACTTGCAAACAGTTCAAATCCCATAGTAAAAGCTATCGGAAATGTTTTACCGTACCATATGGAGCTTGTTGAACTGCTTACAAGAGGACGTAAAGACGGCGAACTCATTAATAAGGTTAATATCAGCTGGAAAAACTTGGCGAATGCTTATTTGGATGCAACAAAAATAGTTGTGGTGAATAATATTCCGCTTGCCGGTAATTGGATTTTACGCGTTCTGCAAAAAATGGGTATAAATTTGAGTAACATTGGGTTTAAAGCCGGTGTTGGAACTGTAGTATCTTAAAAGTAATACCCTTGAGGTTTGTTTGTGTGCTCAAGGGTATTTGTACTTTTTGTTTTTATATTTATTGGTTTTAGCTCATATATTCAAAATCTCTGAATAGCTTATCTTTGTCTAATGCCAAACGGGTATCTTTTACGTTGATTTCTGCAAGAGGTGCATAGTTGTCGATGAATAATTCGTGAGGTGCGGATTTAGATTTTTCTAAATGAGTTAAAAATTTGATAATTTTATTATTTTCTTTATCTTCTTTGGCAAATAACTTGACTAATTTAACAAGTTTATTTGTTAATTTTTCAGGAGTTAATTTCAACATCTTTTCAAATGTTTCCTGAGATGTTGCTAATATATGTTCAAATCCGTCTTTACTCACTGCGTATATGTTGATTCCATCATTAGGGAATGCTTCTATGCCAATATTATAAGGTATTTTTTCAGTTTTTGCTTCTGCAGCTTTTGCGGCTTTTTGTAAGTGTTCAAGTCCATTGGTAACGTTTTTTAGTCTGAATCTTGCTGTGAATTGCGGTTGGTTTTGGTTGTTGATTGATGATAACATTTATTTCTCCTTGCTTCTGTTTCTGCTTATGCACACATAAAGCTTGCTGAAAATAAAAATTGCCTAAATATCCCTTTTAAGTAATAAAACTTTACAAAATAAATTATTTTAAATCTTTAATATTCAGAATAGTTTTATAAATGTATTCAACTTCTTTGTCTGATGCGGTTTTTAACCATTCGGATATTTTCTGTTTGATGTATTCATTTGATTGTTTATGTTCATAATCAAACAGTTCCATAACTGAAACCCGGAAAATTTTTGCAATCAATTCAAGTTTATCAGGCTGGGGAAAGTGGATTCCTGATTCTATTTTTGAAATATGATTCGGCTCAAGTCCTATAAGTTCGGATAATTGTTCCTGTGTAATGCGATTTCTTTTTCTTAATTCTTTTATTCGTTTTCCTAATAATTTTTTGCATGAAGTCATTTTTGCTCCCCTACATAAAAGTAATATATATTCTAATGTTTATACATATTGATTGGCGCATAATAAGCTTAAAAACTATGCGCTTAACGATTGAAATTCGATTAAATATAGGATTCACACATTTGATTTTTTGCTAAAATAATCGTAGTACGATAATTTTGGAGGATATATGAATAAGAAAGCTTTTACTTTAGCGGAAGTATTGATTACTTTAGGTATAATCGGGGTTGTAGCGGCAATAACGATTCCTAATTTAATGACAGCGTATAAAGCAAAGCAATTGCGTGCTCAGTTTTTAAAATCTTATTCAACTATACAGCAGGCATTTAGGCAAATGGAAACTGATGATATTTCAACCGACCCTTCTTCTTATAAGAGTAATACTTTTTATAAGACTTTTGGTAATTACCTGAAAGTTGCAGTACATTGCGGTATTTATTCGTCTAATAAATCGCCTGTTTGTTTGTCTGAAAATGATGATTACAAAACGCTTAACGGAAGACGTACATCTAGCGGATATTTTGATAATGGTCAATTTGTTTTAATGGATGGAACAAATGTTCTACTTGAAAATGTAAGTAATACTAATATATATGTTTCTGTGGATTTAAACGGATATAAAAATCCTCCAAATATTTGGGGATATGATTTATTTACTTTTCAGTTTCTTGATGGAGAGTTACGAACAATGGGCAGTAAAGGAACAACGTATTCAAATTTAGAAACTTATTGTAATGTTGAGTCTAATGATAATCTTAACGGAATTGCTTGTGCTCATAAAGCTAAAACTGACAGCGAATATTTCAAATGGGTTATTAAAAACGTTAAATGATTATAAATCTTTACTTTTTTTTAATTTATTGCTACAATTCGGGTTATGAAAGAAGGTACATTTGATATATCTGCATTAGCTAGTGCAAAACAGAGGCTTAGTGAGGTAATTCTTAGATATGAAGACAACAAAAATGATGATGTTGTTCGTGATTCAGTTATCCAAAGATTTGAATTTACTTATTCAATAACCTTGAAAACTCTAAGAAAATATTTTATTGAACGAGCTTTTGCAGTTGATGAAATTAACGAAATGTCATTTAATGATTTGATAAGAACGGCTAATCAGCTTGGTTTATTAAAATCAAACCTTGAGTTGTGGACTGAATTCAGAAATATGCGCAACATTACTTCTCATACTTATGATGAAAAAATTGCAATGAAAATAGTAAATATTATTCCTGATTTTTATCAAGAAGTGGCTTTTTTGCTTGAACAACTGAGGAAAAAATTAAATGTGTAATTTGGATTTACAAGAAAAATACGTGTCTTTTATAATAAAAACTGTGACCGCCATTTTGCCGAATACTGAAATATTTATTTTTGGTTCGCGAACACAAGGTAAATCGCGCCAGTATTCTGATGTTGATATTGCATTGCAAGATAGTAATGAAATCGAGTTTGAACAATTGTTAAAACTAAAAGCTGAGTTTAGCAACTCAACATTTCCGTACAAAGTAGATATCATTGATTTGAAATCAATTGATGAGAAGTTTTATAATATTATAAAAGATGATTTATGCAAGATAAACTAACAATCTTTACTTTGCCCGTTTTTATAGTATAATTAACTCATTAAGAAGGATAGTTTATTTGAGGGATATAAGTATGACAAAAAAAATCGCTTTCGTTTTCCCGGGACAGGGTTCTCAGTCTGTTGGCATGGGAAAAGATTTGTATGAAAATTTTGAATCTGCAAAGACCGTTTTTGACTGTGCAGACAAAATTTTAGGGAAAAGTATTACAACAATTTGTTTTGAAGGTCCTGAAGATGATTTGAAACTAACAATAAACACGCAGCCGTCAATTGTTACAATGTCAATTGCTGCATTGGAAGCGTTTAAATCAGAATTAAACATTGCACCTTTTGCCACAGCAGGACACAGTTTGGGCGAATATTGCGCAATGTATTGTTCAGGTGTAATGAGTTTGGAAACTACATTAAAAGCTATTCAAAAAAGGGCTGATTTGATGGGTGCAGCAAAAGGCGGTGCTATGGCTGCAATTTTGAATGCTCCTGAAGGCAGTTTGGAAAAAGCGTTAGAAGAAGCGTCAAGTGTTGGTTATGTTGATGTCGCAAATTACAATTCACCTGCTCAGGTGGTTATTACAGGTGATGAAGCTGCCGTATCTAAAGCCGGTGAACTTTTGGCTGCTGCAGGTGCAAGAAGAGTTGTTCCTTTGGCTGTTTCAGGTGCTTTTCATTCTAAGTTTATGGAAAACGCAGGAAATGAATTTGCAAATTTTGTATCAGATTTAGACTTGAATGATGCAAAAATCCCTGTTTACACGAATGTTGATGCTCAGGCTACAGCTTCAAGTGAAGATTTCAGGGCTAAAATGCCTCGTCAGATTTATTCATCTGTACATTGGACACAAACTATTCAAAATATGGTATCAGAAGGGGTTGATACAATTATTGAAATTGGTCCGGGTAAAGTTCTTGCCGGTTTGGTTAAGAAAATTGACCCAAGTGTAAAAACATACAATATTTATGACAAGACATCTTTAGAAAGTACCGTTGGTGCTTTGAAAGAAGAATTGGCATTGGCTTAGTTTGATAAATTGTCACCCTGAATTTATTTCAGGGTCTAAAAAGATGCTGAAACAAGTTCAGCATGACGAAAAGGAGATAAGTAGGTTGGGGTTTCTACTCCAACAGAAGATAAGGAGAAAATAATTATGACAGACAGAAAAATTGCATTAATTACAGGCGGTTCCCGCGGTATTGGTTTAGCTTGTGCAAAAGAACTTGCAAGTGCAGGATGCGATATTATTATCAATGATATTTGCGATGCAGAAAAAGCTCAACCGGCAATTGATGAAATTAAAGCTTTAGGTGTTAATGCTTATTTCTATAGTTTTGATGTATCAAATCACGAAGCAGTTAAAGAAAACGTTGATAAAATGATTGCAGAACACGGAAAAATTGATATCTTGCTAAACAACGCAGGTATCACTCGCGACGGTTTATTCTTAAGAATGGATATCAACCAATGGGAAAGTGTTATTAAGGTTAACTTGACATCAGCTTTTTGTGTAACAAATGCGGTTGTTAAATATATGATGAAAGCTCGTCAAGGTTCAATCATCAATATGTCAAGTATTGTAGGTCGCCACGGTAACGCTGGTCAAGCTAACTATTCAGCTTCAAAAGCAGGTTTAATCGGTTTGACTCAAACTTTGGCAAAAGAATTCGGTTCAAGAAATATCAGAGTTAACGCTGTATGTCCGGGATTTATTCAAACTGCTATGACTGCTGAACTTTCTAATATTGATGATTACTTGAGTGCTATCCCGATGAGAAGACTTGGTACTCCTGAAGATATTGCTAAGGTTGTTAAATTCTTAGCTTTGGATACAGATTATGTAACAGGTCAAGCAATTGAAGTTGCAGGCGGCTTGATGTTATAATTTCCGTTTGTAACAAAACGCTTGATAAATTGTAATATTCTTGCAAAAAAATATTTAACAAGTTATAATCTTGTAAGACAAGTATTTAGTAATACACAAATAATAAGAGGAAAAAAAGATGAGTACATTAGAAACAGTTAAAAAAGTTGTAGTAGATCAATTGAGCGTTGATGAAAAATTAGTTACACCTGAAGCTCGTTTTACTGACGATTTAGGTGCTGATTCATTAGACACAGTTGAATTGGTTATGGCTTTAGAAGAAGAATTCAAATGCGAAATTCCTGATGAAGACGCAGAGAAAATTCAAACAGTTCAAGATGCAGTTTCTTACATTGACAGCAAGTTAGGTAAGTAATTATCTCACTAATTGAATTTTGAATTATTCAAAACTATTTTATATTTGCGAGAGTGGGATTTATTTTCATTCTCGCATTATTTATTATCAGAAAAAAAGGGATATCTTAAATGAATAAAAGAAGAGTAGTAATTACAGGGCTGGGAGCCGTAACACCTTGCGGTATCGGTACTGATAATTTTTGGAAAGCTATGTTAGACGGGAAAAGCGGCGTTTCTTTAATTGAAAGAATTGATACCGAAAAACAAGCTGTAAAAATTGCCGCTGAGATTAAGGATAGTGATTTCAATCCTGAAGATTATATGGATTCAAAAGATTCAAAAAGAATGGATAGATACACCCAATTTGCAGTGGTAGCGGCAGATGAAGCTATTGCGGATTCAGGTATTGATGAAGCTGAGATTGACCCATACAGAATTGGAGTTATTGTAAGTTCTGCCGCAGGTGGTTTCCAAACATTTGAAAAAAGCCACATGGCAATGATTGAAAAAGGACCGACAAAGGCTTCTCCGTTTACCGTACCTATGTTGATTGTTGATATGGCATCAGGTCGTATTTCAATGAAACACGGTTACAAGGGGCTGAATAAAGTTGTTGTTTCAGCTTGTGCAACAGGTACTCACTCAATTGGTGATGCGTTCCGTTCTATTCAATATGGTGACGCTGATGTTGTTGTAGCAGGTGGTTGTGAAGCTACAATTACAACTTTGGGTATCGGTGCATTTACTGCATGCCGTGCTTTGTCAAAAAGAAATGATGAACCTCAAAAAGCTTCTCGTCCGTACGACAAAGACAGAGATGGATTTATCATGGGTGAAGGTGCTGCTGTTTTAGTTCTTGAAGAATATGAACATGCTAAAAAACGCGGTGCAAAAATCTATGCTGAGGTTGCAGGCTACGGTCAGACAGCAGATGCTCATGATATGGTTGCACCTGATCCTGAAGGCAACGGTGCTTATATGGCAATGAAATTTGCGATGGAAGATGGTGATATTAAACCTGAAGATGTTGATTATATCAACCCGCACGGAACAAGTACCGGTTTAGGTGATATTGCTGAATCTCAAGCTATTGAAAAAATCTTTGGCGACAAAGAGTCAAACCCTAATTTGCTTGTAAGTTCAACAAAGAGTATGCACGGTCACATGTTAGGTGCAACAGGTGCAGTTGAAGCAATTGTTTGCGTTAAAACAATTACTGAAGGTAAAGTTCCACCGACAATTAACCTTGATAACCAAGATGAACACGTTGCAAATCTTGATTATGTTCCTCATAAAACAAGAGATAAAAAAGTTCGTGTAGCGTTATCTAATTCATTCGGTTTTGGCGGACACAATGCTACTTTGATTTTCAAAGAAGTTTAATTGAGAACTTGTTAAAGAAGACCCGGTTTACTCTAACCGGGTCTTTTCTTTTTTACAAAGACCCTGAAACACTCATGTCATGGATTTCTGACGGCTCGACCGGCTCATTGCACGGATGAGCTCGTGCTCTTGTCAAAATCCGCAGTTCATGATGACAAAAATGGAAAATTGTATGTTAGTCCCTTTTATTTAGAACTATTAACAAAAGTTTACATTATTTTTAATTTTTTTAAAGTTTTTTGAGGAATTGTCGATAACGTATTTGCATGTTGTAAAAATATAAGGAGAATACAATGGTAGATGGAATTACAAATAGCGTAAAACTCAATGAACTTTTACAGAACGGCAGGCCGATTCAGATTGGGCAGGTGCAAGGGTCTGAAAAGGTTAATATTGGTGAACTTTTGGGCAAATCTCAGCAAACCGGGCAGACTCAATCAAATAATCATGTGGTATCAAAGGAACAGTTTACATATGATGGAAAGCAAGGTCTTTTGATTAAACTTGATAACGGAACTGCGATTTTTCAATATAAAGAAAAAGTAAATGGACAAGAAGTTGTTAATCAGCTTCGATTTAAAAAAGAATCTGATATCGAGAAAAAGCGTCCGACAATGCAAATAGTGAATCCGGGTAAGAAAAACCAGGTTTCAATGACGTTTGAATATCACCGCAATGGTAAAGTAAAAAATAAAGAAACAAAAAACGCAAAAGGTGTTGTAATCAGACAAGATAAATATAACAACAAAGGTCAGATGGAAAACCGTAAAATTTATGATAAAAACGGTGAGTTACAGCAAAATATCAAATATAAATTTAATGATAAAGACCATACAGCTGAAGTTCAAGCTTTTGATAAAGACAATAAATTACTGTACACTGCACATAATCAATACAAAGATGATGGGAAAACACCTGTTTCTTCACAACAGAAGTATCCGAACGGTCAGTTAATGAGTGATTATAAATATGATGATAATGGTAAACTTCAAACAAAAGTTGAATATTATGAAAATGGTCAGATTAAATCTGAAACTGAACTATATCAAAATGGTGTAATTAAAGAGCAAAAACTATATGATGAAGCAGGCAAAGTAACGAAGAAGATTACATCGGAAATCGACGGTAATTTTGAAAATTCAAGCCAGGTCGCCGAAGGTGATTGCTATTTGATGGCTACAATCAACTCTATCCGCGAACTTGATAACGGTCAACAGATGTTAAAAGATCTTGTCAAGGTTGAAACTGACCCTAAAACAGGTAAAAAAGTTTACAAAGTAACCTTCCCAGGTGCGAAAGTTGCCGCAGAAGGCTTAAGAACCGATAACAGGGTTGACCCTAATAAAATGCATATTACGGGTGAATATACATTTACAGAAGAAGAAATGCAAGCTATTTTGCAACAGGCAGGTAAAAGATATTCACTCGGTGATGGTGATATGATTCTTTTAGAAGCAGCGTTTGAAAAATATCGTACAGAAGTTGCTCAGACTTTGGAAGATAATCCGGAATTGAAAAAACAAAAAGGTGTTGCCGGAGTCCAAACGGGAGCAAATGGAAATAATATTTTGGCTGGAGGGTATGCAGAAGACGCGACATTTATTTTAACCGGTTTGCAGTCCTCTGTATATAATGATTCTCGTGTTCAAAATGGTTTAGATTATACTTCATTACAGCAAGGTGAACTCAATATTGTTCCAAGACCAAAGAAGACATCGGTAACATTATCAAAAGGTGCTGTTTCCGAAATTGATGGTGGATATACTTCACGCAAAGAAGACCTTAATAATATGCTTGATAAGATTATGAATGACGGTAAAGATGGTCACACCGACATTATTGCTTCAGCTGGGTT
Source organism: Muribaculaceae bacterium (assembly GCA_023665935.1). Taxonomy (GTDB): domain Bacteria; phylum Cyanobacteriota; class Vampirovibrionia; order Gastranaerophilales; family Gastranaerophilaceae; genus Zag111. Next base: position 14,160 of record JAMPCZ010000011.1, read on the forward strand.
TAAGGTTATTCATGATGACGGCACAGAAGGTGGTCACCAATTAACTATCAAATCTGTAACTGCCGATACTGTAACACTCGTAAACCCATGGCATCCGGATAAAGAAGTAACTATGTCCAGAGAAGACTTCATGAACTGTGTACAAACAGTATCTCTGACTGATACAACAAAAACACCAATGAAGCCGGAGGATGTTAATAAGCCGCCAACTCCAGGCACGACCCCTGGCACAACTCCTGGAACAACCCCGGGTGTGACTCCTGGAACCTCTCCTGGCGTAAGTCCTGGTACAACTCCGGGCGTGACCCCAGGTACAACTCCTGGTGTACAACCTCCAAATGTTCCTGAAACAGGAACACCATACACGGTTCGCGCGGGTGATAACTTGTGGGATATTGCAAAAGCTCACCTTGGAAAAGGCGCAAGTGCCACAGCTGTTGCGAATTACGTAAACAGAATTATGGAAGCTAATCCGCAGTTAAAATGGGATAGAACTCATACAAAAGTTATGATTCGTCCGGGTGATAAAATAAATCTTCCTTAAAAATTTTCACAAACTAATGTCCCGCAAGATTTGCGGGACATTAGTTCCTTGCGTCACCCTGAATTTACCTATAGCAAAAAATTTTATTTTGCTATTTAATTTAAGTATGAATCTTATTAAATCTACAGTATTTAAACAGAATTTAGACTTGTTATCAAATTGGGTTGATTCGACGCCCGTCAGCGATATGATTGATTCGGTGACATATGATGTGTATGAAAGCAGCAATCCGTTTCGTAAGAAATTCAGCAAAGAAGAGATAAGCAATAAAGGTTTGAGGGTTGCGGCGAATACAACGACTGCAATTGGCGCGGAGGTATTTTCGGTTTTTGCAAACCCTTATTATATACCGCATAAAGTTATGCAAATCCCTGTTTGGTATAATAATGTTGTGGATGCTTATAAAAAAAGCTCTTTGAGTAGTAATAAATAGATTAAAACCCGAAATTTTGTCATTCTGAAATTTATACAGAATCTTAAAATTTCGGGTTGTTATTTACAATTCCGAATTCTTATAGAATTTCTTTCAAATAGTTAGGTAACGCGAAACGAGCGTTGTGATAATCCTTATTATAGATTTTACATGTCGGGATAATTTCTTCGGCGCGTTCGTCGTTATAGTATTCAAGCGGTTTGACATCAACTGAGCAAAATGCCCAAGCCCAGTATCCGCCCGGATAAGTCGGGATATTTGATGTGTATGTTGATACTACCGGGAAAACTTTTTTCAATTGTTTGTACATTTTTTCAACAGACTCTTTTTGTGCGAACGGTGATTCTGATTGCGCAACCATAATACCGCCTTTTTTAAGTGAATTTTTAACGTTTGTATAAAATTCATCGGTGAATAAACCTTCACCCGGTCCCATTGGGTCTGTTGAATCAATTAAGATAATATCAAATTCATCTTTTTTATCTTTAATATATTCGATTGCATCTTGAACAAGGATTTCTACTTTTGGATTATCAAGTTCGCAAGCTATGGTTGGCAGATATTTTTTGCAGGCTTCAATAACCATTCCGTCGATTTCGCAAAGAACTGCACGTTCTACGGTTTTGTGTTTAAGAACTTCTCTAATTGTACCGCCATCGCCGCCGCCTATTACAAGGACGGATTTCGGGCATGGGTGCTGCATCATTGGAATATGAGCTATCATTTCGTGGTAATGGTATTCATCGCCTTCGGTTGTCATCATCAAATCATCCAGGGTTAAAACTCTTCCCAAGTCAGATTCTGTTTCGAACACTTCAACTTTTTGGAACGGTGAATTATCTGAAAATAAAACCTTTCCTGCCTTGATTGCTATTCCAAATCCACCTGGAGTAATTTCGTGATAATATCCGTTTTCTATTCCGTTTTTCATTTTTATTTCCCTTTCTTATTAACTGTTATTTTGAGGGTGTAACCCGAAGTATCTTATAAAATTTATTTATAAAACAAGAGCTGCGCAAAATTTCGCGCAACTCTATGCTATCATATAAATATTTCTTTTCAAATATTGTTTTACTCTGCGGTTTCCGGTAATCGGTTTCTATAATCAGAATCGGTTAGCCATTGTTCAACAAAAGCCGTTAGTTTTGCTTCATCTTTCAGTTCTGAGAGTTTTACAGGTGCTCCGTTCTTGTTTGGAAGACTAAAGTCTTCAATTGCACCTTTTTCAAGAAGTTGAAGCGCGCATTTTAGTGCTCTGGTTTCACATTGACGTTCTTGTTCTACGGAGTTGTTTTTATTGATACTCATATGTGTAATTTCGTGAATCATAACTTTTGCGAAATTGCCTGAGTCAAAACTTTGCCATCCGTTATAGTTAAATTTTATAGCTTTACTATCTTTATCACATCTTGCTGCGCCATATGGGATTGATTCACAAACTGCATTTTGAATGTAGGTAACTTCTTCATCTGTCAGTCCCAGTTCTGTTTTATATTGGTTAAGTATATCTTTTGCCGCACTAAGAGTTGTGTCAAAAGCTTGTTTTTGTTCTTGTGGCAATTTGCATTCAACAGGTTGTATTTCAGGATTTTCCGATACATTTTGTACGTTTTGTACATTTTCAACATTTTCAACATTTTCAACCGCCGATGTATTTTGGACATTACCAATTTGAGGTAATTTTAGGGTCTGCCCCGGATGAATCATGACTTTTGTATGTGCATCATCATGCCAATTAAGGTTGTTTGCTGTCATAATTTGGTTTATGTAATCCATGATTTTGGCAGGGGTCGCATCAGTACCGAGTTGTTGTTTTGCAATATTCCACAAGTTGTCGCCGCTTTTTACTTCATAATTTGTTTCAGCTTGTTCTGCTGCGGCATTTTCAGTTGCTTCGGATTCTGTAGCTTCCTCTGTTTTTCCTGTTGCCGGAAGATTAAGTTTATCGCCCGGATGTATCATAACTTTTGTATGGGAGCTGTCCCAGCTTAGGCTTGGATTAGCTTCCATAATTTTATCTACGTATTTGGCAATATCTGCAGCACTTGCCCCGTCGCCGAGTTGTTGTTTTGCAATATTCCATAAGTTGTCACCGCTTTTTACTTCATATTGCGTGGTTTCGCCGTTAACATTTTCATTTTCCGCTAGAGGCTGTGTTGTGACAGATTCAATATCGCCCTGTTCATTTTTCTTTAATTGTACGGTTCGGTCTTCCTCGCCGTCTGTATGAATCGTTGCGGTTATTGTTCCGTCATCTCCATAAGTGTAGTTAACAGTATATGTCTTATCTCCATAGGTAAATGTTTGAGATTCCGGCTGTTCATTTGTTTTGGCTTCTTCTGATTTGTATTCTGTTTTCACCTCAGCTTCACCTTCAGGAAGTCCAAGAGCTGATGGTGCGCTTTGTTTATTTTCAACTGTAATTGATTCCAATACTCCGGTTTCAGCTGTACCATTGTAGTTGTATGTTGTTTTGGATTCACCTTCATACTCAAATTTTTGAGTTGTAACGCAGCCTCCATCTTCTGTTCTAACAATTTTTGTTTCTTTACCGTCTGCATTATAATCGGTTTCTGTCTTATTCCCGCCGTTATCTTCGACAACTGTTTTTGTTCCATCTGGACGGGTTGTCGTTGTCGTTTTTGTACCTGTTACGGTGTCAGTTATTTCACTTGTAACAGTACCATCAGGAGTAGTTGTTGTTGTCAGAGGACCGCTTTTTGTTTCGATAACTTCTATTCTTGTTCCGTCAGGCTTGATAGTTGTGTTTCCGTCAACGTAATCCTGTCCGTTCATTTTCGCAATCTGTTGTTCTGCAAATTTGTTCAAACCATTGAATGCAAGTTGGTTTTGCATATTATTCATGTGAAAATCTTTAGCGGTAGCTTTGTGGTCGCGTCCTCCGAGTTTGTTTAAGAATTTTTGCAGTATTCCGGCTTCATCCTCGTCAATGATGCCGTTTCCGTTTTTATCGATAACTTCATCATTTTCATCAATTTTGCCATCGCCGTTTGTATCAAATATTCTGCCTTCAAAAATTGATTTATTACTATCTGTTTTCTGCATACCTTTCAGATTATTCAAATCAATACTTTGATTTGTTCCTTTGAGTTTTAGCGACTTAAAATTCCCGTTAACACCATCAACCATAAAAAATTTATCTCCTTATTATTTGACTAATAATATTAAGGAGTACGTCATAATTTGGTTAAAACTTTAATATATATATTACAAAATCTTAATAAACAAGCATGAAGGATTTGAGCATACGTCCTGCTCCATCTCCTTTTAAGGATACCACCTCAATGCTTTTTTTGTAATTCATTGATGTAGAACTTCCGCCGTCAAAAGCCATGGCTCTATCAAGTTTCAGGTCTTTGCAAAGCTGCTGGACTTCATACAAATCCATAGGATTATCGTCTGTGATAATCAGGATATGGCATTCGTTTGTACCTTTCAATCCGATTATTGTCCGAGAAGTTTTGTGTAATACTGAGGCTGATTCTCTGATGACTTTGCCTTCTTCGTTTTTAACAATAAATCCTTCTTCTTCCATCCGTAATTCAGGCAAAATCAGCGGTCCGCCCTGTGCAGATGTAATTAGTGCGCAGCCAAAAGGTACTTCTGATTTATGTGAAACTATACCATATTCAAACTTGTTTCCGCATTGCATAACCCTGAATTCGGAACGATTTAGAACAGTGTTCATATTCTTTCTGAAAAAAGGATTTGCCAGTAGTGAACTGTTGAATACCGGATCGGCGGAGGTCATTCTGTCTGTTACGACGTACGAAATAGTCTTGCCGTTTTTGGGGTCAAAAAATCCTGCATTTACAGTTAATGTCGCTTTTGATTTTAAGTGGGCTTCTCTGTTTGTAATCAAGTCTTCGGAGGCAATAAATTTTATTTTTTTCTTGACGGATTCACCCTTTAATGTAATATGGTAAATCCTGTTATTTTTATCTATAGAAATATCTCCTGCGAAAGCCGGAGTTACAAATAGCAAAGCTGCCAAAAAGCTTAAAAATATTTTTTTCATCTTATAAATCCTTTGACTTGTAGAATACACATATTGCTGCAATAAATACTAATAGCGGTAAAGTTGATGTTATGTACGGTGATAAAATTTCTTTTTCTGCCAACAGGTCAAAGAACGGCAGAGTGATGTAATAAACAAAGATACATCCAACCGCAATGGTGAACCCGATTAAATGTTGTTCTCTCGGTTTGCTGAATCCTAAGATACAACCGAGAATCGCCAATAAAATACAGACAAGCGGATGGAAAAATCTTTGCAGATATTTGTTCAATGTTCCGTTGTATTCTTCCATCAAACCTTCCTGTTTTAGAAGTTTGACATAGTTCTTAAGATTTTTGTTGTTTATATCACGGTCTTTAAGATTTGAATAACTCATTAATGTATAAGCATTTTCTGCGGATTTTCCATTTAATACATCCATTTTGTCAAGATGTCTTATGTCAAAATATATCCCGTCGTTTGAAATTCTGTAATTTGTTATATCTTCAAGCGTCCATTTGTTATTGTGTGCATATCCTTTTTTTGCTGAAAAGATATTTGACAGTTGGTGAACGTCTTGATAAATTTCATTTGAAAAATCCAGGACGATGACATTCTGCAGTTCTCTTTCAACGGAATTTGAAACAACGACTGCTAACAACGGGTGTCCCGTGTCATCTTTTTGGGTATAAATATACTGAGCGGTTTTTAATGCACCTTTTATATTAACCATTTTTTCTGCCGCCATTGGAATACCTTTATCGCTTGTTAAGAAACAAAGGAATGTGAAAATTAGGCTCAAAAATACAACAGGTGCAATGATTCGCGGGAAAGACATTCCGACCGCCCTGAATATCGTTATTTCTGAATCTTTGCTCATTTTATCAAAAGTGAAAAGTGTTCCTAACAATAACCCTACAGGAAAAGCCTTGTCAAGAATTTTCGGCATTTGATAGAACAGTATCAGAATCGCAGTCTTAAACCCGTATTCACCGGCAAGAGCTTTTCTGATTGTACTTAACAGAATTTCCGGCGCAATCCACACTATTGAAAAGAGCAGGATTACAACCAGTGAAGCAAGTACGACTTGCTTGAACATATATTTGTCATAAATAGTTATTTCAGGAAACTTAAATTTCATTATAATGTGAAATCCTTTCCTAAATAGAATTCTTTTGCAACAGGGTCATTGGCAACTTCTTCACTCTTACCTTGAATCTTGATTTTACCGTCAAAGATTACATACGCTCTGTCTGTAATAGAAAGTGTCGCTTTTGGGTTGTGGTCGGTGATTAAAACGCCCAAACCTTTATCTTCGGATAATTTGCGGATATTGTCTTTAATTTCACCGATTGCAATCGGGTCGATACCTGTAAAAGGTTCATCAAGCAGGATAAAATCAGGACTTGCGGCTAATGCTCTTGCAAGTTCTACACGGCGGCGTTCTCCGCCTGATAGCGAAATTGCAGACGCGCTGCGAAGTTTTAAGACCCCGAATTCCGATAATAATTCTTCAAGCTTACGTTTCTTTTCACATTCTGTCAGTTTATCATTCATTTGTAAAACCAGCTTGATATTATCTTCAACCGACAGTGTTCTGAAACTTGAGGCTTCTTGCGGCAAATAACCGATACCCGCTTTTGCCCTTATGTGCATCGGCCAGGAGGAGATTTCCTGCCCGTCAAGGGTAATGTGACCTTTGTTTGGCTTAACAAGTCCGACAACCATATAGAAAGTTGTTGTTTTCCCTGCTCCATTTGGACCCAGCAAACATACGACCTCGCCTTTGTTAATACTGAAAGATACGTCATTTACTACGCTTCTGTCACCGTAAATTTTTATTAAATTATTTGCCTCTATTCTCATTTTATCCCCTTACATTCCTAATTTTATTGTACTGTAAAAACCCGATAATGCAAATGCTTTACAGGGTTTCTTTTTTATTTTTATAAAAACATTAAGTATTGTAAAATCTATGGTATTCAGATGTAATACTTTTTGAAAAAATGGGTAAATATATCATGTACACTTTTTCTTTTTCTTTATTTTCTCCTACACAATAACCTTTTTGAGCCGTCCCCAAACACGGCTATTTTTATTTTTAAGGATTAATACTGATGGAGAACTTGCATTTTTTATTTTATAAGCGTATTATAAAGTTAACTTTCATTAAGCGAGTGTTTTATTTTTATGTTGTTAGGGTAAAATTGATATATGGTAACAAAGGAAAAGTTATATTCAGATATTCCGCCGACGAAACTTCGGAATAAAGAAGAGAAGTTTAAACCGGCAAAGACAAACAAGTTTTGGCTGACTATTGCGAGTTTGTTTTTCTTCAATATGCTGCAAAACAGATTTTACGCATTCCGCTATACGGGTGATGAAAATTACAGCCAAAGGGATAAGAATATTCCGACAATTCTTTTTGCGCCGCACTGCAATTGGTGGGACGGCATTGTACTGTACAATATTACCCATAGAATCTGTCACAAAGAAATCCGCTTGATGGTTGAAGAATTAAACCGATTCCCGTTGCTAAGACGCGGCGGTGCGTATTCTGTTAACAAAAAATCTGCACAATCTGCAATGAAAGCTCTTCAATATTCGGTTGATGTATTGGGTGATTTGAGAAATATTTTGTGTATTTTTCCACAGGGTATTATTCGTCCGCCTCATTTCAGACCGTATAAATTCCAAACAGGGTTGACCTATATTGCACAAAATGCAGTAAAAAAATATGGCAAGGTTAACTTGATTCCTGTTTCTATAGATTACTGTTTCTTAAGGGATAACCGTCCTGAAGTTATTGTGGATTTTGGTCAAAGAATTGAGCTGACAAATGCCGATTTTGACAGAAAAGCTTATACACAATTCTTAGAAGCTAAGTTAACAGAAACGAGTGATAATCAGTTCAGAAATATCTCTCAAGGTAATATGGATGATTATAAAATTCTGTTCAAACAGCATTTAAAATGGTACCGCCGAATTGAGCAGCGATTGAAAAGAATTGACCTGCCTGACGTTTCGGAAGTTTAAATCTTCCGCTTGTAAAGGATTTTTCGGATGGTGTTCTCTGAATGACAAGCACTCTGTCGAGCGGCTGTCTTTGTGCAAAGTTGTATATTAGTTCCTTATTTTATAACAGAATCTGCGTTGCTAAGATTATTTTATGTCCGTCAGGTCGGTTTTCGTTGTCACAGAAAACGTAGTTAAGCATAACTTTTAACGCCTGACCTTTGATAAACCAGTTCAGACCGACTGTGTATTCACGTCGTTTGTCGTTAACTGCGTGTTTGTTCGGGTCGAATTGGTCAACCCGTCCAAGAATCTGTAAGTACGGATTCAGTTTCCAGCCTACAGTTGCAGCATATCCATATGCTTCATTTGAGCTGATTCCGTTCAAACCGCTGTAACCGTCAGCCATACCTGCTTCAAAATTAGACCACAATTTTTTATGATGATATGCTGCATAAACACTGGCAACGTGATAATCAATACGGTTATGACCGCCGTTAAAACCTCCGCCTATGGTAACTTTGCCGTATTTTTTGGATTTTTTGCCAAGAGGTTTAAAATTTACCCACCCGTTAAACTCTGTTCCCGGCATACCGCTTGTTATATATCTGCCGGAACTTCCAAGGGATAAATTGTAATCCATATACTGATAGTTTCCGATAACTTTTGCGGCTAATGAACGTGCTCCGCCAAAATTTCTTGCAATTTGCGAGCGTGCAACAAAAGGTAGAACGTATGTTGAAGTACCGCCTTCAACACCTGTCTGCACCCTGGAATAACCGACAACAAGCTGATGGTTTGGGATATTTGTGTTTACGTAATATATATCCGAAACAAGCTTATCGACATAATTTGTACCTTCTTGAGTTATTGGACTCAGGGCAATTTTGAATTTATGATTCGGGTTTCTCATTGCGCCATAGATACCGATTTGGGTGACCTGGTTATCGTATCCGAGAGAGTAATCAGGTTTCCATAAAGAACTCAAAGAACCGCGATATGCGCCGTATATGTGGGTTTTCGCAAGCGGACCTTTTTCGTAGTTGTATGATAATTCGTTTTGATATAAAAATGAAGGAATATCGGTTCTGCTGATTTTGCTGTGATAAATTTTGCCAAGCAAGGAATCTTCATCAATTTTGCCGTCCTGGTCAAATATTTTGAACAGCTCAAAATCAAGTTCCGTGTTATCTTTGGCATCTTCGTTGTAATCCTCGGGTAATTCGGCTATAGAAGCTTTTTTGGTTTGTTCTTCGAGTTCGGAAGATGGCAGGTTGATATCAAGCAGAACTTCATTTTCTTGTATAATTTCACGAAGCTCCTCGGTGATATCTTCTTTTGCAGACACAGGAACCGCGAGAGCCGAAAATACGGCACATATTAACAATATTTGATACAATCTCTTCATCAGTGTAAACGATTATAACATATTTTTGCACAAATTACAGTTTTTTAGTTTTTTGTAGTATATTCATGGTATGCCGAATAAAGTTAGATATGAAAAACAAACAAAAATCAAAGCCCCTATTGTTGAAGCTCTGAAAACCGCTTATGACAATCCGACTTATCAGTTTCACATCCCAGGACATACCAAGGGATTAGGTACTTTGCCCGATTTTAGAAAACTTGTCGGGAAAAAAGCTTTAATGGTTGATACAACAGATGAATTTGATAATTTAGGCACACTTACCCCTGCAACCGGCCCGATTAAGGAAGCAGAAGAACTTGCAGCACAAGCGTTTGGGGCGAAAAGAACATTTTTCCTGCTTAACGGTTCAACTATAGGTAATCTTGCAATCGCAATGGGGTTGACCAAGCAAGCGCAAAAAATTATTGTAAATAGGAATTGTCACCGTTCAATTTTAACCGGTTTGATTATATCAGGTGCGGAGCCGTTGTGGATTATCCCTGAAAAGTTCAATGATTGGGGGCTTTGGGGAAATATTGATGCCAAAGAAGTCGAAAAACTTTTAAAAGAAAATGATGATGTTTCAATGGTTTGGATTACAAATCCGACGTATGAAGGCGTGGTGTCTGATATTGCGGCAATTTCTGCTATATGTAAAAAATACGGTGTTCCGCTTATTGTTGATGAAGCGCACGGTTGTTTGTGGAATTTCAATGATAAACTTCCGACAACATCATTAAAGCTGGGGGCTGATATTGTTGTTCATTCACTGCACAAAACCGGCGGCAGTATGAGTCAGTCTTCAATGCTGCATATCAGTGAAAATTCCTGCATAAATGAAGCTGATGTTGAACGAGCTTTGATGCTCTTGCATACAACAAGTCCTTCATTGATGTTATTGGGCAGTCTTGATGCGGCACGTGCAAACCTTCAAAGCCCGCGCGGTCAAAAACAGCTAACCCGCGCAATTGCAAACGCTAAATACCTTCGATCTGAAATAGATAAAATGAAAAACATCCATCAATTGAAATCAGGTTTCGGCTATAAAACAGACGTTACAAAAGTCTTCATTAAAGCGGACGGACTTTCCGGTAAAAGGCTGGAATCTATTTTGGAAATAGATTTCGGTATTGAGGTCGAAAGTGCTTCTGATGAAGGCATTTTGATACTTTGCAATATCGGCAACAAACGTTCTGATTTTGAATACCTGGTAAAATGCCTGCACAAAATCGACACACATAATTACAAGGATATTTATTATCTTGAAAATAAAAAACATATGCCGATGCTTACTCCAATTATCAAAAAAAGTCTTCGAGAAGCTTATTTTTCAGAAAAAGAAATTATCCCGAAAAATGAAGCTGTCGGCAGGCTTTCAGGAGAAGTTGTTGCAGAATGCCCTCCGGGAATTTCAATTTTACTGCCGGGAGAATTAATCACAGAAGCGCACCTTCCGTATTTGACCGATTACGATTTTATAGAAGTCTTGAAAGAAAATTAAAGTTTTCTGAATTTTTGCCGTTAGCATGCGCGGTTACTTTTTTAAGCATGAAAGAGGACGTCTATGTTTAATTCGGTAAATAACCCTTTTGGTCAGCAGAGAATTGAATCTGCGCTTTCTACAGGACAAGAAAAACGTCAGCAGCAGCAAGAACAGCAGGAAGAAGAAAAGAAATATCTTGAAAATGATGATAAGGACCAGGTTCAAATCGGAGAACTCCCGCCACTGACGGAAGATGAAGTTTTGTCTATGACATACAATTACGTTTCAAGGTTAAAATCCGAACACGAAAGCGAACCAAAAGTAATCGAAAAATTGGACAAGTTCTTGAAAAAATTTGATGTGATGAAATTTATGAAACAACATCCGGGCATGACAAGTGCAGATTTTCATATGCTGATGTTTAATGAAACTGCTAATCTTGTGATGTAAAATTAATCGAACGCTGCAGATTCTTTCATCATTTCACGCGTACTTCTGCCATTTCCATCAATAAAACAGCTTCTATAGTAACTATCTTCGAAGTTTGGTTGTGTGAAATAGACATTTTTTATGTACGTCTTATCGTTAACCTTTACAGTTTCAGAAACAGATAAAGATAACGGGAATATATCCTGCCCCCATTTGTTTGGACCTTTTCGACCGTTTATATCAATTGCCATTCTTCCGGGGAAATCAGTCTTATTAGTATCATAATAAGTCATAAAAATCATACTGTTATCAAAAACATATGCTCTTTTTGCTTTTTTAAAATCATATGAATCACAACCTGTAGCAGGATAATTAGCAGGAATACACCCTTCTTCTACAGGCTTTGTTTCGCAGGAACGAACTGCACCCATGGTCTTGGTAAAAGCTCGTAAAAAAGCATTACATTCACCTAATGCGGTTTTTCCGGAACCTTTTTCCATTCTTAACCCTTGTTCATCAATATCATCATAAGGAACAGAACCATAATAACAGGCATAAATACTTCCTCTGTCTGCTTCTATACTTTTTAATGCAGCTTCTAATCGTGCAAATGCAGCTCTGAATTCGGCAAGTCTTGCTCTTTGTTGAACGGATGAACCGATGGTTGTGATTGTAAGAGTTGCCAAACATCCGATTAATCCCAATGTGACCATTATTTCTGCCAGCGTAAAACCTGATTTTTTAAATTTCAAATCCATAACTATATCCAACCGTTAAAATCTATATTATTATTTTAACATATATTGCATATGTAGTCAATTTGCCCCGGTCACTTAAGCACAGGGACTAATATACAAAGCCTGAAAATTGATAACCGGATAAAAGCTGGATTGCTTCGCTTTCGCTCGCAATGACGACCTCTTTGCAAGGTTTACGTTATTCTAAGGAAGTTTACAACCGAAGAATCTCTTTCTTGATAGGGAGCCTTCGCCTAAAGGCTCAGGATGACAAATTCTTATGCCCTTGGGTGAGTTTGGTCATAAACCTCTTTCATATGCTGCATTGATATATGGGTATAAATTTGTGTGTTTGAGATACTTGCGTGACCTAAAAGTTCTTGTACAACCCTTAAATCTGCACCGTTTTCGATTAGATGTGTTGCAAAACTATGTCTAAACACGTGCGGTGTAACTTTTTTAGGCAACTCGATTTTCTCAACAATATCATTTATGACATTTCGAATCATTTTGGTTTGTAAACGATAACCTGTTTTGTTTATAAATACCGGAGAATCATCATTGATTGGCGGCAGGGTAAACCCTTTTGCAATCAATGGACGCGCAAAGTCGATATAACCTTGGATAAAAGATTTTGCCCGATCTGTAACCAGGATAATACGTTCTTTCGCACCTTTACCAAATACAGTAATCTCGTTATTTTCAAGGTTAAGATTTCCGAAATTAAGCCCGCTGAGTTCTGAAACACGCATTCCGCTTGCCCATAAAAGTTCTAAAATTGCACGGTTTCTGTAACCTGCAGGTGTATCTATATTTATGTTACTCAAAATCTGTTCCACCTCATCCGTTGTGAGGAATTTTGGCAGCGACTTCGGTCGTTTGGGGGATATTAGATTTTCGGCGGGATTATTTTCCGTCTTTTTCTCTCTATTCAAGTATTTATAGAAGGTTCGCAGGGATGCAATCTTTCTTGCCAGGGTTGTTTTTTTATAATTAAAAATCTGAATATAATGCAAATATTCTCGGATTTTTGAAAAATTAACCGCCTCGCAATCATCTTCTCCAAGCCATATTAAATAGCCTAAAATGTCCGCATAATATGCTTTTGCGGTGTGTTTTGAAAAGTTTTTTTCTACAAGTATGTATGACCTGAAATCTTCTAAATTTTGTTTTGCTTTTGCACTTATTCCCATATGTTAACCTTATTGCTTTTTTCTGACAACTATTATACAATAATTTTATAAGATTTAGAATAGTAAAATTAAAAGTAGGTGAAAACATGAATTGTAAAAAACTATTAGTAACGTCAATGTTGTTGACAGTTTCTATATTATGTGTAAATCCATCGTTTGCTGCTGAACCAATAAAAGCCCAAGTATCTAAGAGTTATGTCGATATCGATAAAATGATTGAATATAACAACTACGAAACAGCTGATCAAAAGCTGAAAGAAATCTTAACAAAAAACCCTAACGATCTTGATGCAAAAGCCTTACAGCTTATCTCTCAAGCTAAGCAATACAAGTTGGCTCCTGCGCAGTCAGAATTAGATAAACTGTTGAAAAAATATCCTAACAAACCGGAATTTCACTATGCTCAAGGTCTTGTATATCTGATGAGAGAAACATCTTCAGACGTTGAGTACATCAAAAATATTAAAAACTTATCAGAAGCCGCTATTCAGGAATTCGTTACCGCTGTAGGTTTAGACAGCACATATTACCAAGCATTTAACGCTATGGGTGTTGCAACTTTAAAGCTTGGCAACAAGCAAGATGCTCAAGAATTGTTCCAAACAGCTTTGAAAAATAATCCGAATTTTGCACCGGCTTATGATAACCTTGGAAATGTTGCAATGCTTGACGGCGATTTAGATCAGGCAGAAAAATATTATCTTCAATCACTAAAATGCAATTCACACAACCCGACCTCAATGTATCATATGGGTCAAGTGGAAGCAAGACGCGGTGATTATACAAAAGCTTTAACCTGGTTGAACCACTCACTTCATATCAACCCGAATTCATCTTCGGGATGGAATCTGCAAGGTGAATTGTACCTCAAACAAGGTAACCAGCCGGCAGCAATCAACTCTTTCAAAAAAGCAATTCGTGTAAAACCTGAAAACTCTAAGCCATATATCAATCTTGCAGGAGTTTACGAAAGACGTTCAGATCACGAGTTTGCGATGGAAGAATTGAAAACTGCGATTATCCTAAATCCAAACTACAAAGAAGGTATTTACAGAGTTGCTAATATGTCATTGGTAACCAAGAAATACCCTCAAGCACTTGAATATTATTCAAGATTGCTGGGTGATGCAACTTACAATAATAATGCGATTATCGGACTTGCTAATACTTATTACGAAATGTCAAAAGATACAGCGGATTCAAGAGATTTCACAACAAATAAAGACGTATATCTTGCATATGACTATGTAAACGAAGCAATCCAAAGAACTCCGAATGATTTAAAACTTCATTTGGCTAAAATTAAACTGGGTAAATTAACTCACCAAATGGAACTTACTCAAGATAACTTGAATTACATTATCCAATCTGCAAGTGACAGCTTGATGGATACAGTAATTAAAGGTGAAGCTTACCTTTCAATGGGCCGCGAAAGAGATGCGGTTTATACATTTGAAAACGCAATTAATTTCGCAAACAGTGTAGATGATGAGTTATATTTGGCAGAAATTCTTGTTCAGCATAAACAGTTCAGAACCGCAAGAAAAGCACTTCAAAAAGTCTTGATGGCTGAGTCAGATAACAGAATTGCCGAAAACGGACTTCACTATATTGATTTGTGTGAAATGAAATCAAATGAATTCTTTGAAATCGCACTTCGCCAATTCAAAGAAGGCAATTATGCTTCAACAATTGAATATTGTAACAGAGCAATCGATTTCTATCACAATGCTCCGTCAATTGCTAAGCTGAAAGCTCAAGCATATGAAGCCGAAGGTAACTACGCAGGTGCAATCAAATATTACACACAATACTTGGCACTGTCACCTAATGCGACCGATAAAGCTGCAGTTGTTCAAAGAATCCAAGTGTTCCAACAAAAGATTTAGTCCTCGCCGGCGAAGGAACGAGCCGTGTGAGTCTGCGTGCCGAATGGCTGAGGGGTAGGGTGAGGGATAAACCAAAATGGATTGCTTCGTCGCTTCACTCCTTGCAATGACAGATAAATAAATTCCTCATTACTAAAGATAAATTATAATGAAAAAACTTGATATCAGAAAAACATTTGAAACGTTTATGAAAGAGCCTCTTAGTATTTTAACTGAGGGGCTGTTTCAAATCGTAAATATTCAATCAAATATTTTCAATCAAGAAAGTTCTTTCAGTATAGATTTTGTTAAAAATAAAACGCAATTAACCGTGGTAAATAACGAAAAAATGTGTAACTTATTTCAAACGGTTTTGTATAAGAAAAAAGTTCAGGAAGCAAAAGAAAAGGCAGGGGTGAAATAACATATGAAACCGTTTATGAACGCAAAATTTTTAATAAGTGCGGAAAAATTGAGTCAATGTCCTGAATATACCTTGCCGGAATTTCCGTTGCTTGGGCGTTCGAATGTTGGAAAATCCTCTTTTATTAATGGACTTGCAAATAATAAAAAACTTGCAAAGACCTCAAATGTTCCGGGGAAAACTCGTTTAATAAACTTTTTTAATTTTTCCGATAATTTTATGATTGCGGATTTACCGGGTTACGGATACGCTAAAGTTTCTATTGAAGCACGAAACAAGTGGCAAAAATATTTGGAAGAATATCTGCTTAAACGCGAGCAGATAAAATCGTTGGTGCAGCTTGTTGATGCTCGCCACGAGATTCAAAAAAACGATTTTCAGATGAGAGAATGGGTGCTTGCCTATGATTTGCCTGTAATTACCGTAGTTACAAAGGTTGATTGTATCTCAAAAAATAAAATTCAAAGTACATTGGCACACGTTAGAAAAGAGTTTGGCGGAGAGATATTCCCGTTTAGTGCAGTAGATAACAGATATAACGAAAAAATTTTGGAATATTTTACAAATAATTAATCTATCCAAATAAAAATGCCTGAGTCTTTTAGCATACATCCAGGCAAAATTAATTAGTTTATCTTTTTCATACATATTCGCAATTCTGCGTTAAAATTTCGTTTGTTAGTTTACATCCATATCCCTGTTTGGTTAACCATGTGTATATAGAATATTAGAATTTTCTTTATTTTTCTACTAGACAGTTGGGTAGTATGTATATTGAGATTACAATATTAAAAAATTCTATATATAGACATCTTAAGATTAGATTTGCTTGTAGTATTCTATATATGCAACATGCAAATACTAAAAAAGCTCAGATTATACTGGATATATTGGCTCAAATAATAAAAGATGAGCGGTTAAAATTAAAGAAATCACAAAGATTGATGTGTGATGAATATGAAATTCAAAGGTCATTATTAAGCCGCATAGAAAGCGGTAAAAATGAGCCAATGTTGATATCGCTATGGACTATTAGCGAAGCATTGGGCATAAAATTATCTATTTTAATAAAAATGATAGAAGACAAACTTCCTAATGGATTTACATTATTGGAAGATTAGTTATTATTTTAATTTAACAAAATCAATTTTATAACCAAGAATCTTAGCTATTGATTGACATTCTTTCATAGAAAGAGTATCTCTTGCAAATTTACCATTTAAACTACTTCGAGTATATTTTTTATTCAACTCTTTAGTCATTTTTTCAGCTAATTCTGCAACAGTAATTTGATTTATTGATAACAAAGGTTTTATAATATCATTATAAATCATCATTATAGTATAATTCTATTGACATCTAAATAAAAATAATTTATTATATGTTTCATGAGCAAGACATTATATTACAGAGCGAATTATCATTTAGTAAATAGTAGTTAAGAACAACTATCGTTTTATGGCAGCAATAAAATTAAAAATATATCTTAATTGCTCATCATTACAATCTGATATTACACGAGCAATATCTCTTTTTATATCAGCATTTGAGGGCTCTTGATATTTATCTTTAAAGAAAAAATCTAATTCAACATTAAAATAATTACTGAGCTTAGCTAAAACATCACTTGATGTGAATGATGCACCTGTTTCAATAGCAGTGATTGATTTTCTTTCTAAACCAACTATTTCAGCAAGTTGTTCTTGTGTTAAATTTTTAGAAAGTCTTAATGTTTTTATATTTTTTCCTAATATCTTCTTAACAGCACTGCTATCATACATAATAATATTTTAGATAATTTTTTTTAATAATTCTAGCTATTTTAATTAGATATAGTCTTTTTAAAAGTTACAACAAAAGGAGAAAAACATGAGTGAAGACAAGAAATTACAAACCAAACTTGAAGAGTTGAAAAAAATACAGCATGACAAAGATTTACAAATAGAAGATGCTATTTATCTTATCTATACATATCTGAATTTTTCTGATTTATTTATTGAAAAATATTCTATTGCAAATCCGGAACTACTCAATTTAGGTTTAATGCTTAATAATATTAGAGATATAATAATGAAACTTGATAAAAATTATAATATATTAAAAGATAAAGATTTAGCACTCGATAAAGCTGAAAAAGAAGTTGCTCAAAAACAAATGGAAGAATGTATTAAACAACTATTTTAAATGATTACAATTTTTATTTGTAAATAATAAAAAGGATTAAACCCTCACCCTACCCCTCTCCAAAAAGGAAAGGGCATAAATATTGTCATTCTGAGCGAACGCGAAGAATCTTTGTAGCTTTCCTGGATTGCTTCGCATTTGTATCGGATTATTCGGGGTGCCGGAAAGTTCACAGCTTCCCGACACCTTACGGGCTGGGTGAGCTTCCGCTCACACGGTGTCCTACCGAAAATCCTCCTCATATTGACATATTTTTTTGTGCTATCATAAAAACAAAAGGAGAGTATAAAATGTATAATGTAAAAAATATTACTGAGGATTTATACTGGGTTGGAGCAAACGATAGACGTGTAGCTCTTTTTGAGGGTGTTTATCCTGTTCCTGCCGGTGTTTCTTATAACTCATACTTATTGATGGATGAGAAAACAGTGTTGCTAGATACTGTTGACAAGGCGGTATGCCATCAGTTTATTGAAAATATCGAACATATCTTGGGTGACAGAACTTTGGATTATATGGTAATTAATCACATGGAACCCGATCATTGTGCCGAAATTGAAACAATTGTCAGGTTATTCCCGTTCGTAAAAATTGTTTGTAACGCAAAAACTCAAGCAATGATAAAGCAGTTTTTCAATTTTTCTTTTTCCGATGAACAGTATCATATCGTAAAAGAAGGTGATTGCTTAAATACAGGACGTCACAATTTAACATTCCTGTTTGCGCCGATGGTTCATTGGCCTGAGGTTATGGTTACTTATGATACTGTAGATAAAATTCTGTTCAGTGCGGATGCTTTTGGTACTTTCGGAACGGTTGACGGCAGTATTTTTGCGGATGATGTTGATTTTGAACACAGATTTACGGATGAAGCAAGAAGATATTATACAAATATTGTCGGTAAATACGGAATGCAGGTTCAGGCGTTGCTGAAAAAGGCTTCAACTGTAGAAATCAACATGGTTTGTCCGCTCCATGGCTATGTTTGGAGAAAAGATTTGGGCAAATTTATTGATATGTACCAAAAATGGTCAACTTATACCCCTGAAATTAACTCTGTATTGATAGCTTACGCTTCGGTTTACGGCGGAACCCAAAATGCAGCGGAAATTCTTGCAGGTAAGCTCGCACAACTCGGTGTTAAAGATATCAAGGTTTGTGATGTGTCAATGATACACCCTTCATATATTGTGGCTGATGCGTTCAAATATTCGCATATTGTATTTGCTTCAACAACATACAATAACGGCATTTTTGTTACTATGGAAAATCTTTTACACGATATTGTTGCGCACAATCTCCAAAACCGTAAAATTGCATTTATTGAAAACGGTTCTTGGGCACCTGTTTCAGGAAAGCTGATGAGCGAATTGGTTTCACAACTGAAAAATACAGAAATTATAGGAAATACCGTAAGCATAAAATCTACGGTTAAATCAGATAAGAATGCCGAATTAGAAGCTTTGGCAAGTGAAATTGCAAGTACAATTGTTTAAGATAGATAAGGAGAATTAAGATGTTAGATAAAAAATTGGAAGATGCGTTTAATGATCAAATTAATAAAGAATTATACTCAGAATATTTATATCTCGGTATGAAAGCTGTTTTTGCGGAACTTAATCTGCCTGGTTTTGTGAACTGGTTTGATGTGCAAGTTCAAGAGGAAAGAGCACACGGAATGGGCATGTTCGATTATGTTTTTGAACGTAACGGAAAAGTTGAATTAAAAGCTATCGACAAGCCTGAAATCAAGGGTTCTACCCCGTTGGAAATATTTGAACAAGTGCTGGAACATGAAGAATTTGTGACTTCAAGAATTAATGCCTTGATGGATGTAGCAGAAGAAGTAAAGGACCGTGCGGCACTATCGTTTTTGGACTGGTATTTGAAAGAGCAAGTTGAAGAAGAATCAAATGTTGGCGGAGTATTGGCTAATTTACGCTTGATTGGCGATGATAAAAAAGCTTTGTTTATGCTCGATAAAGAATTAGCTGCAAGAGTATTCAACCCTCCTGTAATCGGGTAGTTAAATAAGTATAGTATATAGAAAATATAAAGTGATATTTTGTCATTCTGAATTGGATTCAGAATCTTAAAATTTCACTTTATGTCTGAGGCGGCGGCAGAATTTCTGCCGCCGCCTCAATTTGTAAAACTTACAGGTTCACTTGACATAATGCTATGTCTTGCGTATATTATATATACGAATGTTATGGCGACATGGCCAAGTGGTAAGGCAGAAGCCTGCAAAGCTTTTATCCCCCAGTTCGAATCTGGGTGTCGCCTTTTTTAAAGCTCTCAGATGAGAGTTTTATTTTTTGTTTAAATTCACACTAATTACAGACCTTATACACAAAAAGAAAGTCTCATCAAATGATAAGACTTATAAATATACATTT
>JAMPCZ010000120.1 GCA_023665935.1 Muribaculaceae bacterium
CCCTCGCCCCTGGTGGGAGAGGGGTAGGGAGAGGGGGCAAAAAGCCGCGTTCACTCTCGCAGAGGTCCTAATCACCCTTGGTATAATCGGTGTTGTTGCGGCGATGACGATTCCTGGGCTTATCCAAAACAACAAAGCCACGCGCCTGCGGTCGCAGTTCTTGAAATCCTATTCAACAATTCAGCAGGCATTTCGTCAGATGGAAGCTGATGATGTGTCTTTAGACCCTGCAACTTACCGGACTAGAACCTTTTATAAATCTTTCAAAAATTATTTTAAAGCAGCTCAAGATTGTGGTGTTGGTGGTGCATATCTTTGCAATAATTTGGCTGGAACAAGTTATCATACTTTGACCGGAGTGGCAACTCCTTCATTATTCCAGGGGGATCAATTCTTGGATGATGGTATGATATTACTTTCGGATGGTACTCTTCTCTTTATTAACAATGCTGCTCTTTCACTATATGTGTCTGTTGATTTGAATGGTTACAATACTCCGCCTAACCGCTGGGGGTATGATTTGTTTATGTTTCAATTTTTGGATGGCGAGTTACGGACGATGGGGAGTGAAAATACCGATTTCCAGGATGCGGAACAGTATTGTAGTTTAACTTCGACCAATAAATTGAACGGTGTTGCCTGTGCGCATAAGGCGAAAACCGATTCTGATTATTTCAAATGGGTTGTGAAAACGCTTAAGTAAACGGCGTAAAATTTTCAACATGAATTCTCAAAAAAATAAAAACCGCCATTTTTATGGCGGTTTAATTGATTATCGATTTATTTTAAAACTTAGTCTTCAATAGCTTTTACTTCAACAGTTTCGTCTGCTTCAACTTCTTCGTGAATATCAGTACGGATTGAAGCCTTGTCTGAAGAAATATTCTTATCTTTTAGTTTTGTGATTTGTCTTGCTAATTTGTCTGCAAGCAAATCGATACTTGCATACATTGATTCTGCAGCTTCTTCGCATCTAATGCTTCCGGTGTTTGTTTTGCAGGTAACTTCTGCGATATGTTTACCTTCTGCTGCCGGATTTTTGATTACTGACAAAACAACGTCAATACCTTGAATTTGGTCATAACGAGTTGCAACTTTGCCAATTTTTTCTTTGACGTAAGCTTTGATTGCGTCTGTAATTTCAATGTTTCTTCCGTTTACGTGAATGTGCATTTATAACCTCCAATTTTTACTCTCTGCTTTGTCAGTATAACACACTTTAAAGAATTTTTAAAGGGTAAATTTGTTATTCATCTGCCAAAAATTGTGGTAATTCAACATCAGGAGTTCCGATAACTCTAACCAATTCTAACACTGATGCTTTCATTTGACATTTTTGTGATGAACCGCTAAAGAAATCTCTATAGAAACATCCTTCACAATTACATCCTCTTTTATAGCACTCTAACGCTGTAGTAGTCCATCTTCTGACGGCAACAGCTCTTCCCATATCCCTACTTCTAAACAATTTATAAATCTCCAAATTAACTATCTATCCGAAAACGATATCCAAAAGATATCGAACATCTCCCCTAAAGCCGTTATATCATTGCGTTCCGACTTCATATACTAATTATAGAAAATAAGATTTTTTTTTCAAGGTTAGGACATGTTGTTGTGAAGATTTGTAACAAAGCCCGCTAACGGTGCTATATTCGGCTTTTTTGCTTGTCAAATTCTCTAAAAGCATGATATAGCATGTTTTTCACGGGTTTAATCCATGTAAAACCATGTTATGACATGCTTTTAGAGTGCTTTCTATATCTGTAAAGATTTGTAAAACATTTAAAAAGCGGAGCAGATTTCGTTGTTAATCTGTTCCGCTTTGCACCGGCTGTGACTCTTTTGCGCTTAAAAAAGTAATCGAATCATGCTAATTTCGATATTCACCGGATTTTGTACACCCTTCACCGTGACAAGTGCATGCCCCAAAATCTCCGGGGTTAATTCGGTCTTGGGTGCAATTTTATTCACTTTCTTTTATTGTTAATTTTTTAGGTTCTTTTGTTCCGATTTTTTGTTTTGGAATCGTTACGGTTAACACTCCGTTTTTGTATTCTGCTTCGGCGTCTTCGGCTTTTATTGGCTGGTCAAAAGAGATTGTTCTTTGATATTTCCCGTAGCGAAATTCTGTGGCATGATAACGTCTGTTGTGTTCTTCTTCTTGTTTTTCTTCTTTTTCTTCGTGGGTTTCTGCACTTATTGTCATAAAATCGTTATCAAGTTCGACTTCAATATTGTCTTTCTTTACTCCTGGAAGTTGAACTTTCACCTTATAATTATCATTACATTGGATAACTTCAACGGCTGGTCTTAGTACTGAGTTTTTTATTATGTTAAGCGGATGTCCGAATGAGTGCATAAAAAACGTATCACGCAAAAAATTATCGAGTTCCTGGTGAATGCTGTCAAAATATAATTCGGGTTCTCTGACTATCAAATCGTGTTTCATATTGACTCCTTTCTTTATTAAGATAGTTGGTTTTTGGGTTTTTAACATTAGAAAAACGGGTTATCTTTTTTCGGGAAAATTCAATACTTTTCGGTAATAGTTTTTTCCGCGGGGTTAATGAACAATTTAGCCAAAGGAGAAAATTATATGGTTTGTAAGATGTTATTTTTTGATTATAGGGATTCTGAAGAAAAGTTTTTTGAAAATAATAAGTTTGATAATTTTGATATAAAATTTTTCAGTGAAAGTTTGAATGAAGACACCTTGAGTCTGTTGACGGAGGAGGATTTTGAAAATACCCTTATAATAAGTGTTTTTATTAATTCTAATGTGCATGAATCAATTATTAACAGGTTCAAGAATCTGCGGGTAATTTCGACCAGGTCTACAGGGTATGACCATATTGATGTGAATTCTTGTATGCAAAAAAATATCGCGCTTATAAATATTGAATCCTATGGTAGTATTTCTGTTGCGGAATTTACTTTTGCCATGATGTTAATGCTAATCAGAAATCTGTTTAAAGCTGTTACAACACAGAAAAATCAGATTGTAAGCACTGCGGATTTGACAGGACGTAATTTGAACGGGTTGGTGCTTGGTGTTGTCGGTACCGGACAGGTCGGCGGCGGTGTTATAAAAATTGCAAGTGGGTTTAGCATGAGGATTTTGGCGTATGATGTCAGAAAAAATCAAAATCTGATTGATGAATACGGGGTTGAATACGTTTGTTTGGAAACCTTGTTGAAAAATTCCGATGTGATAACTTTACATATTCCGTATCTTAAAGAAAATTATCACCTGTTTTCTCATGAGCAATTTGAAATGATGAAAAACGGTGTGTATTTTATCAACGTTGCCCGCGGAGAGTTGGTTGATAATGAAGCTTTGCTGGCGGCTCTGAATTCAGGTAAAGTCAAAGGTGCTGCGTTAGATGTTATAGCCTGCCATCAGGGCGGAGTTTCGGGAAAGGACAAATCGTCGCTCTACTGCATTGAAACCTCTGAGGCGGTAAAACAGATGGCGGAACTTCCAAATGTGTTAATTACCCCACATATGGCTTATGATACCCAAGAGGCGGTGGATTATATTTTGGAAAAGACTTTCGAGGCGTTGTCTGATTATATGCATGGCGGCAGAATTAATCGGGTGTTGTAGATTTTTGCCTTTCAGCAGAATAATATGCTGTCGTCATTGCGAGAGCTTTAGCCCGTGGCAATTTATTGGAAAAAGTTAATAAGTTAATAGGTTAATCGGTGAATAAGTTAATAAGAAGTTAAGTGTCATTCTGAGGCTTTAAGCGAAGAATCTCATAATAAATGACTTAATAATACAATCTTCATGACTATTTACTTAATTCTTAAAAAATAATATAATTATTCATAATGAAAATTTTAGAAGTAAAAAATCTTAATCTAGGGTTTAACTTTGAGCAGGAATTTCGTCAAGCGTTATTTGATGTTTCGTTTTCGCTTGAGAAAGGTAAGATGCTTTCTGTTGTCGGGGAATCAGGATGCGGCAAAACGATGAGTGCGATGAGTATTCTGCGGCTTATTCCAAAGACTGCTGAGATTACAGGCGGAGAAATCTTATTCAACGGAGAAAATCTGTTGGAAAAACCGCTGAAAGATATGCAAAAAATCCGAGGCGGTAAGATTGCGCTGATTCCGCAAGACCCGATGACATCATTAAATCCGCTGTATACTGTTGGTGATCAACTGTTGGAGATAATAAAGATTCATCAGGGACTGCAAGGGCAGGCAGCAGAGGAAAAGGCTCTTGAAGCTTTTAATGCCGTACAAATTCCCGGGGCGAAATCCAGGCTGAATAATTATCCGCACGAATTTTCAGGCGGAATGAAGCAGCGCGCGATTATTGCGATGGCTCTTGCTTGCAATGCGCAGGTTTTGATTGCAGATGAGCCGACAACGGCGTTAGATGTTACGATTCAGGCGCAGATTATGAATCTATTGGGTGAAATTAAGCAAAATGGTACCTCAATTTTGCTTATAACACACGATTTGGCATTGGTCAGAGAGCATTCTGACAGTGTTGCGGTGATGTATGCCGGCAGAGTTGTGGAACAGGCATGCGCCGAGGAATTTTTCAATAACCCTAACCACCCGTATTCAAAAGCCTTGTTGAAATCAATTCCGTCTAATCGGGGACAAATCCTGGAAACAATCCAAGGGCAGCCGCCGGCGTTGTCCCAAAAAATAGATGGCTGTAAATTTAATCCGCGCTGCAATTATTGTATGGAGGTTTGTACAAAGATGGTTCCTCCGTTTGAGAATGTTGCGCCGGAACATAAAAGTGCTTGTTTTTTGAATACTAAATAATATGGTTTGATACTTTGCTTGTCAGAATGAAATAATTTTGATATAATTCAATCAAAGAAGTATTAAAAAGGAGAGAGAAGATGGTGAAGTTCAATAATAGAACGAAATTTCGGGGGGGGGTAACCTTTTAAGGCTTGTCTTTCC
>JAMPCZ010000121.1 GCA_023665935.1 Muribaculaceae bacterium
TTATATATCCCCAATATTTGAGTTGGGCCATTATTTCAGCTTCTTTGTTCATAACAAACATCCTTTTGCTTTTAAAAAAAATAAAATGCCGTTTTCGTTATTTGTTCTTATCCGGCGGAATGCAAAACGGCAAAAAATCCTTCCCGCGTGATGCCGGTCATTCTTCTTTGGCTTCTTGCAGTAAGCCGCCAATTTTTAATGCTTCAACTACATCGCTGGCATCTTCAAGCCCAAATTGCTGGCGGCACATCTCAAGTAAGCATTCTGTAGAAATATCATCATCGTCATATAGTTCCCAATAAGCACAAATTGCCTTCACTTGTTCTTTTTTCATTTTTATAACCTTTCTACGCTGCTTTTTTAATACTTAGATGATTAAAGCAGCCGTCTTTTAATTCTTCTAACATTGGAAGCCAGTGCTCAATATCTTCATAAGGGTTATAGGCTTTAGCATAAATCCCGGTTTTGATATTCTTAATTAGGTCTGAAAGATATTCATAAAGGGTTGCATAGCTTTTGCATTTGTCTATATCTTCAAATATGCCAAAGCCTTTTACCGTGCTTGGTATTATGCAATCGTTATTATCAAATGAATATTCAAACCCTGATGGTTCCAGGTCTTCATTTGATGTTTGACCCCAGCCGTCACGGTAATTTATTGAATGGTCGATATATAGAAGGGTGAGTTCAAAGTATTCTTTACCCTTTTTTCTGTAACTGTTAAGAGGCATTGGGGTTACCCTCCAATAGTTCAGGGTTTTGATAGATGTTACCGATGATTTCACCCTCTTCGATGGCTTTTGGAATAAAAATATTATCTTTATTAAATTCGTCATCTAAAAATTTAATATTTTGCAGAACAATTCTGCCATAATTCTTTTCATCTGTTTGCATTATAACTTTGCAAATTTCACCCCATTTATTTTTAACTAAGTCATCAAAATACGCTAATTTGCCGTTTTTGTCTTTTAAGCCGGTGCATTGCATTATTACACAATCAGTATCATCTAATTGATTATTGCTAAAACTTAAACCACTATTATATTTCATTTTTGGATATTTAAGCTCTGTTTGCCATACCCTAAACTTAAACCTATCCTGCATTTTCTAATCCTCCTAATTTATAAAATTTCTCTGAAAAACGGTTTAAATCGTCCAGGTATCCTTCTTGCTTGTATTGCACAAACAGATTTATCGCCATTTCTGTAGCATCTTCTTCTGCTTGTTTTTCAAGATTTACCGGAAATAAGCTTATTCCATCCTGCTTCTTTTTCATTAAAGCTTTTTTGAAAATTTCCTTTTTCTTGTTGATAAAATTTAAGAAGTTTTGCTTTAGAACTTTTTCAAGAAATTTTTCCGGATTAAATGTATCAGCCGCGGCGCGTTCAAGGGGCAACGGTTGATTTATTGGAATACATTGTGGTTTTTGAGTTACCATATATAAATCCTTTCTAGCACAAGCGCTATGGTAAATTGTTTTCAAAAGAAACCGGGAAGATTAACTTCCCGGACATCGTATCATCCATTACGAGAAGAGCAAGCTAAGAAAAAGGGCTGGAAAGGTGGAAGCATCGTTGTTAGACCCCAGCCCTTGATTAGATTACTTTGGTAGAATAATAAAGGTTAAAATCCTTAATCCAACCGTCAAGGATTTCTTGACAGCTGGGTAAAGATTTTAAATCCCCGTCTTTCCGGGGTGTCAGCATAAGTTCCTACACTTTTTTTATCGATGTTGATGAGCAACTCTAATGCAAAGTTCTACAATCATCTACTTGTCTTTCCAAGTGTCATTTAAATCTTTTTGTTCTCTCTGCGCCTTTCTGCCTGCGATAGGGGCTGTCAACAGGTTTGAACTTTTCCTGTCCGCCCACGCTCAGCCGGTCGTCTTACGGTATGAAATATTTGACCCACCCCAAAGTCATGTGCTACATGTGTTTTAGCGCATGTTCACTACGCCAAAAATTGCATTTATGCGCTTAGAAAGGTAGTGGAAACATGGCTAAACAAACACGTTGCCGTTCTGCGGTAACCGGAAAGTTTCTCAAAGAGTCTTACGCTAACAAACATCCAAAGACAACTGTCAAGGAAACCGTTAAGAAAAAGGCTAAGTAGCAAACTTAGGGGAGGAGGATAGAATTTCTATCCTCCTTTTTACCTAGACTTTGGGGAAGGGGTTAGAGAAATCTAACCTCTTTTTAAAATCAAATATTTATTTGTCAATGTACAATATCGGAATTTCCGATTTATCTGCACAACAAAATGTTGTGTATTAGTTTTGATTGTTAATTGTTGTTTCTGTTATATGTTCCAATTCCTTTGTGATGGAGCGTTTATTGATTTTTGCTCTTTCTTTGAGCTTTTCGTAAATGCTTTTATCCATTCGCATAGTAAACTGTACAGTTTCAATATTGTTTGTATATGGTTTCATTTTGGTTTCTTTCTTTCAATAAATTATCACAGTTTCAATATGGTGTCAAGTTCGTTTCTTGATTAACTTTTTTATTTTAATTAAAATGGTTTAAATCGGTTTCAAGGAAGTTTCTTTATGGAAGAATATGTACAATTTACAATGCGTATGGAAAAGACTTTGTATGAAGAATTAAAAGAGAGTGCGCAAAAAAATCGCCGTTCAATTGCAAAAGAATTGGAGTACATAACTGATTTATATATAAATCAGGATATGGTAATTACTCTTCCTGAAGATTTGGCGAAAAAATTTCTTGAAATGGCAAAAAATTTCCCCGAAACCAAGTAATATTCACTTTTTAATGTTCAATTGCACAACAAATAACAGTAGTAAGTAGTTCTTTTACTCTGTAAACTGTTGCTTTTTTTATAACTTTGTTTAAGTTAAAATTGATAAACCAAGGAAAAGAGGCTATGCAGCTTCTTTGTGTTTCTCAAGGAATTCGACGATTAGCGTTTTTGCTAATTCAGTCATAGATTGTCCACGAGAAGCAGCAAGAGCTTTAAAAGCCTTCCTTATTTCTATTGGTACACGGATATGGATAAAATTCATTAATTCTTCCTCTTGAATTTCTCTACGTTCTAACTGTAACATAATGTAGCAGACTTGTCAACATAATAATGTAAACTTTTAAATAAAAATAGGTAAACTTAGAAAAAATGAAAGCTAGACTGGTTTTTGAAACTTTACAAAACTTAAAAAACGACCTCGGATTTATTCCGACACAAGCCCATATTTGTAAAGCTTTGAATATAAATAAAGCCACTTTATCGGCTAGGCTCAAGCGTGACAACGATTTTCCCGAAGAAGAAATCAAGAAACTTGAGGAAGTATGGGCAATTGAGATACCTCGTTTGCAAGATGTAATTCATCTTAATTATTACCCTGACGCGATTGCTTCTTGTGGCAATGGTGCTTTTGAAATGTCGCAAAATTTTATACCTTATTCAGTGCCTCAAAAGCTTTTGCCGGGCTTAAAATCCACAAATACTTATTCAATGTGTACTGCCAAAGGAAATTCAATGTATCCGCGTATTTGGGATGGTGATTTTGTCATTGTTGAACATTCGGACGAATTAAAAATTAAGAACGGGGAACTTTATATTTTTTGTTACGATGACCAGGTTTACTTAAAAAGGTTGACTAAAAATATTAATCAAATTGTAGTGGAAAGCGAAAACCCGGAATTCCCAACGCAATATATAGAAAAAGAAGAAATAAACAATGTACATTTAATCGGACATGTTGTATGTTGGGGTAGAATGGATGAGAAGATTTTAGGATAAGGATAGAATGCAAAAAGGAAAGAAAATTTTTATAGGGCTGGGTATATTGCTGATTTTAGCTGTGGTGTTTTCGCTTTGTTCGGAAGTATCTTCAAAGTCTGAAAAACCAGTTGAAGAAACTATTTCGCAAAAAACTACTAAAAAAGAAAGTATTCCTCTGCAAGCTTTATCCAAAACTGCTGAAAGTGATTTTAGAAATTTAAATTTAGAATTGGTTTATTCATACCCAAAAGAGGGATTTTACATTTTTTATTATAGCGGTGATATGGATAATTTTAATCTTGAGGCGCTAGATATGATGAGTAATAACTTAAAGTATGCCGAAAAAACAGGTCAATTACAGATATTTACTTATACAACTATGCCAAATATTCAGATATTTAACAAAATAGATACAATGGAACAGTCTGGCTCTACCGACCGTTCATTTAACTTGAATAAACGAATGTTGGAAGCTTTCAAGCAAAAACCATATTTTTATATGAATAGCTTGGAAAAATATTATCGACCGGGAATTGGCTTTATAGGCCAAGATAGAATTTGCTCATTTAAATACGATGAAATTGACGGTTTTGCTTCAATAAGGGGAAAATCTACAAACTGGGAATGGGAGGATGAACCTGAAACTAATTGCAATTTAAATTATTGGATAAAAATCTTTGAGGAACTACTATAGAAGGAAATAGTTGTGAATAAATACATATGTTCAAATTGTAAGGAAATCATAGGAACGGACAAAGATAAAATTGAAAATTTCCTCCTGAATATTTTGGGTGGAGGATTGACAATTATATCAGTAATTATATATTTGGCGCTTTTAATTGTATCCATTATCCTTATATTCACCCAATTTTGGATACTGGGGTTAGTTTTAACCATATTGTGTTGTTGCAAAAGATTTTCTTTTAAAACAAAACAGTTCACAAACCAGTGTCCAAAATGTAGGGCTGAAAACACATTAGTTCCTTCAGACACTCTCAAGGGTCAGGAATTAATTAGGGAAAATACGAAATAAAAGGTAAGTTATAGAGTAGAGATATATTATGAATATTATGGGGGGATATTTTATTGTAGTTGGGTTAGCATTTTTCTTTAATGCGCTCATAAATT
>JAMPCZ010000122.1 GCA_023665935.1 Muribaculaceae bacterium
CCGCAAACCCAGGAAAGACAAGCCTTAAAAGGTTACCCCCCCCCGATTTTTCGCTCTATTATTGAATTTCAACATCTTTTCTCTCCTTTATTCTTAACCTTATTTTATAGTTTATATTAAATTTTGTCAAATTAAATTTATAAACCATAAGCTTAACATTAAGTTACAATCATGCAAACAAAAACTCTTAAATTTTATTAACATGAGCAGATTTTAAACTTTTTATGTAATAGGATAATAAAAAGGGGAAAATTTATGCCTGTTGCAACAAATTCAAAAAGAAAAATTGATGAAAATCTTATTCCACAAAATATAGAAGCCGAAGAAGCCGTTTTGGGTGCAATATTAGTTAACCCGGAAACACTTGCAAAAGTTTCGGACTCATTGACGTCTGCAAGTTTTTACAAGCCTGCACACAGACACATTTATGACGCGATGATTCAACTGTTCAATAACAACGACAACATTGATATTGTATCGGTTTCAGATGTTTTAAGCTACAGCGGAAAGCTTGAATCTGTCGGCGGCAGAGCGTATATTAACGACCTGGTTGAAAACACTATTACAACTTCAAACATCGCGTATTACGCAAAAATCATTCAGGAAAAAGCTGTAAAACGTGCGCTAATCAACGCAGGTTCGGAAATTGTCAGCAAAGGTTACGACCTTGAACCAAGCGACCAATCATTGGAACAAGCCGAAAAACTTATTTTTGACATCGGTTCAAGCAAGGCAACTGCTGATTTAAAACACGTGAAAGACTTGGTTCTTGATACCTGGGATGCAATCGAGTACAGATATAATCACAAAGATGAACTTTCAGGGCTTAGAACCGATTTTAACGAACTTGATACTATGATGAACGGGTTACATAAATCCGATTTGATTATTCTTGCAGCCCGTCCGGCAATGGGTAAAACAGCTTTCGCACTAAACATTGCCCAAAACGTTGCAATAAAAGAAAAAGTACCTGTTTGTATATTCTCGCTTGAAATGTCAGCAACCCAGCTTGTTCAACGTATGCTGTGTTCTTGGGCGGAGGTCGATTCACAGCGTCTAAAAACCGGTAATATGCAGCAAAAAGACTGGGAAAAGCTAACTGATGCGATGAACGATTTTAACAATGCTCCGATTTATATTGATGATACTTCGGGTTGTACATTAACAGATATTCGTACAAAATGCCGCAGGCTAAAAACGCAGCAGAAAGATTTGGGACTAATCGTAATCGACTACTTGCAGCTTATGGAAGGCGGCGGAAAAGATGACCGTCTGCAACAAATCTCCGCAATTTCAAGAGGTTTGAAAATCTTAGCAAAAGAACTTGATGTACCGATTATTACGCTGTCCCAATTGTCGCGTGCTGTAGAATCACGTAATGACAAGCGACCTATGCTTTCTGACTTGCGTGAATCAGGTTCCATAGAACAAGACGCCGATATCGTTATGTTTATCTACCGTGAAGATTATTATAACAAAGGTGAATCTGAAGAAGAAGAAAACGCAAAAGCTTCATCAAAAGGATTGTCGGAAGTAATTATCGCAAAACACAGAAGCGGTCCGGTCGGAACGGTTAAATTGTTATTCCAAAACAATATTACGAAGTTCAAAAACCCTATCGACCAAGCCTTCGATGCATTTTAAGAGGGGGAGGGTAATACATTCCCCCATTAATCAAACTCTGCCAAGTATCTGATAAGTTTTTTCATATCCCTGTTCCAAGAGCCGTTCCAATTTTTGATAAGAACATCGGCAGGAGTAAGCCCTTTTAAGGTGTACTCTTTTATTGCATCTAGGAACAAGGATTCACCCGTTTGCTGCTCTTTCAATGATTTTTCGGCAATTGATATAATTTCTTTGGCATAATCCAAAACCTTAGCTTTTTTAACACGGCTTTGAAGAGTATTTTTTGGAACATTATACCTCAGCTCCGAAAAATCCTTGTATTGAAGGTGCTTAAACAACTCTTCGCATTCATCCATCGCTGTCGTGTTATACATAATACCTTTATAAATCGCAAGTATTGCATACTTTAAATCTCCGCCAACACAATCATGATTTCTTATTTCAATAAAATTACGCATCCGAACTTCCGGGAAACAAAGATTAGCGTGCAGCTCGTAATCAGCAAGAGTCGGAAGTGTTCCCTCCCATCCGTTTTGGATAAATTCTTCGAACGTAATATCACCGCGAACTTCAAAATTCAAATTATCACGGTTCAAAAATATCATCGGAGTTTTCAAAACACAGTCGATATATTCTTCAAACGAAAAATCTTCGCTAATTTTTCCTAAAAACCCACATCTGTCATTATCAGTGTTCAACCAGCTTAGAGCCCTAAAACTCTTATAACCGGTATCAACTCCCCCGCGAATAGGTGAATTGGCAAACATCGCAGTCATAAACGGGGAAAGTTTGTTGGCAAGCTTAAATTTCCGCATTGCGTCTTCTTCTGAATCAAAGTCAATGCAGCACTGAATCCCTGCGGTTTCTCTCATCATAACATCAGACAAAATACCCCACAAATATCGAGCCATAATTTTATAACGCTTTTTAGGTATCAAATTTATTGCCTTATGGGTTATGTACGGAGATACGCCATAATTTAAAAAAGTAATATTCATCTTATCGGCAATCGGCTTAATCAAAGAATTTATATATTCGATTTTCTTTTTTACCTCAAAAACAGTTCTTTCCGGCTTTGCGCTAATTTCAAGCTGACAACCCGGTTCAAGCGTTAATGTATCGTGCTTATTTTTTAGCCCGATAATATTTTTTTCGTCCGTAATATAATCCCAGGTTTCTTCTTTTGCAAAAGTTTCCAAAAAATCCTTGATACCATACTCCTGCCAGTAATCAACATTTTTGAACGAACCGAGATTTATCGGCAATCTTTCGTACTCAATTCCGACCTTGAAATCCATTGAACTCTTGCAGCCCTTTGTATACAAGTTTAAAATATCATCTTTTTCTAATTTGTTCTCGACTTTGTACATGCCCTACCCCTTTTACAAATATAATTATAACACTATTTAAAATATCAAAAAACTGATTGTAAACATTTACCTCCATGGGTAAATATTGTCGGTAATTTATGGTATTATTCATGTTATGAATTACTTTGAACGAGCAAAATTTTTTAGAACAAAAAAACGCCTTGGACAAAACTTTTTGATAAACGGAGAAGTTATCCAAGATATTATAGAGGAAGCAAATATCACTCCTGAAGATACGGTTATAGAAATCGGACCGGGGGTTGGATTTGTTACAGAACAACTTATAAAGTATGCAAAAAAAGTTATAACAATAGAACTTGATGAAGAAGCCATCCGAGAGCTGAAAAAGCTTAACGCTCCGAATTTGGAAATTATACACAACGACGTTCTTAAAACAGACCTCTCATCACTTACAGACGGCGAGTTTAAAGTTGTCGCAAATATTCCATACTATATTACAAGCCCGATTATAGCACATTTGCTGGGTGAAATCGACGATTTGACAAATAAAAACCGCGAAAAAATAAAAGATATAATACTTATGGTTCAAGAGGAAGTTGCCCGCAGAATGTGTGCCGATGAAAACTCAAGCGGCAAACAATACGGACTGTTAACAATACTTTCACAATTTTGGGCAGATGTTAACATATTCAGACTCGTCGGGAGAAAATCATTCTTTCCTGCACCAAAAGTTAACTCGGCACTTGTAAAACTTGTTGTAAGAAGAGAACCAAAACTTCAGTTATCTGATTATTCGCATTTTAGGAAAGTAATCAAAGCAGGATTCGCTCAACGCAGAAAAAATATTAAAAACTGTTTGATTAGCGGAGGATTTTCTAAAGAAAAAGTTGCCGCCGCATTATCAAATCTGAATATTGACGAAAACACCCGCGGCGAAAAACTCTCCATTGATATGTTCGGAAGATTATCAGAAGAACTAATTAAACTTTAGCAGAAAGAAGGCTTAGTTTTGAGAACGATAAAAATTCAATGCCCTGCAAAAATCAATCTTTCATTGAAAATTATAAATAAACGAGAAGACGGCTTTCACAATATTGAAAGCATTATGCAGGCAATCAACTTGTATGATTATTTGGATATTTCACTAATGGATTCTGATAAAACAGTAATCTCCATTAATGGAAACTCCGACAAAATCCCTTATAATGAATCAAATTTGGTCTTTAAAGCCGCAAAATTGTTTCTGCAAACATGCCATATAAATAATGTTTCTATTCACATATTCATAACAAAGAATATTCCCGTATCCGCAGGACTTGCAGGAGGAAGCACGGATGCCGCAGGTACAATCTTCGGATTGAATAAACTGTTTGATAATGTTTTAGATAATGATAAAATAAATGAACTATGTGCAAAACTTGGCTCCGATTTAAACTTCTGTTTATCAGGCGGTCGCGCATTAACAAAAGGCAGAGGCGAAATCCTTGAAGTTTTGGAATTTAAACCGTTTAATGTTAACCTGATAAAACCAATCAGCCTTGGGATTTCCGCAAAAGAAGCATATACAAGCTTTGCCCAAAGAATTGAAGACAATAACTTATTCGAACGCGATAATTACGTCAATGATCTTGAATGGGCAATCATTAATAAATATCCTCAACTCCAACAAATAAAAAAAGCTTATCCCAATTCAATAATGACCGGGTCAGGTTCAACATATTTTTCAACCGAAACAACTTTTAAAGAACAAGATGGCTACTGGGTTAAAAACGGATTATCCGCAATTCCTGATGGGGTGAAAGAAGTTTAAACCGACAATAGGCGGGCGGGATATTTATCCCGCCC
>JAMPCZ010000123.1 GCA_023665935.1 Muribaculaceae bacterium
CGTTGAGAAGTATATGTCATTCTGAGGGCGAAGCCCGAAAGAATCCAGCCGATAAGTATATATCAAAAAGCTGGATTGCCACGTCGTGCTCTGCACTCCTCGCAATGACGACTTTGTTGCAAGATTATTTAATCCCTCGCCCCTGGTGGGAGAGGGGTAGGGTGAGGGGGCAAAAAGCCGCCTTCACATTGGCGGAGGTCCTCATCACCCTGGGTATAATTGGCGTTGTTGCGGCGATGACCATTCCGGGACTGATGAATAATTACCAAAAATGTAGAATTGAAACTAATCTTAAAGAAACTTATTCTATACTCCAGCAAACTATGAGATTTACAGAATACGACGATGTTGCATTTGAAAGCTTCCCTGATTCCCAGCAAGGTGTAAAAGACTGGTTTAACAAATATCTCCAGCCGCATTTGAAATATGCAAACGTATGCTTTCATACAAAAGGATGCTGGCAGGATAAGGGAAATATCCGATACTTGAATGGCGGTATCTCAGTATCGGATAATAAAGAACTTGGGATTGGTAATAACAATATGACAATTACACTAACAAACGGAGCAAATATAAACATTGTAGGTTTATCTACGACAGGTGCAAAAACCAATTATGGAGTACCGTTAACCGAATCC
Organism: Muribaculaceae bacterium; assembly: GCA_023665935.1. Classification (GTDB taxonomy): domain Bacteria; phylum Cyanobacteriota; class Vampirovibrionia; order Gastranaerophilales; family Gastranaerophilaceae; genus Zag111. The sequence goes on from JAMPCZ010000123.1 coordinate 639, forward strand.
GGATATATTGCAATTACTATTGATGCTAACGGAAACAGCCAGCCTAACACTTATGGTAAAGACATATTTGTTGTCTTGTACGAGCAAACAAAAGGGTTAGTACCTGCAGGATATAATCAGTCTTTGGAAGATATACATAAAAATTGCAGCAAATCATCACTTGGAATGTTTTGTATGTCGCAGGTTAAAAATAACGGCTGGGAAATTCCTGCAGATGTTTGGAAAGCAAAATAAAATAATTTATCACAAATTGCCCGCTTTTTAATTTTGTCTTATACTTAGATTGCTATGAAAAACACAAGACAAACAAATATAAATATTCATCGTGATGCGTGGGTAGAAATAAATATTTCAAACCTGGAAAATAATATCAGGGAAATTCGCAGGAATATCCCAAAAGAAACAAAACTTTTGGGGGTTGTGAAGGCTGATGCTTACGGACACGGGGCAGTAATGCTTGCGCCAACGATTTTAGCCTCCGGTATAGATATGCTCGGAGTTGCCTCAATAGATGAAGGAGTTGATTTGCGCCAAGCAGGAATTGACTGCGAAATCCTTGTTTTAGGTGCCGTTCCGGTTTGGGCTGTTGAAAGTGCGGTAAGAAACGATTTAAGCATTTCCATATTCTCTCAAGGGCACATTAAAGCCTGTGAACAAGCTTATAACAGGACAGGAATAAAACCGAAAGTCCACATCAAACTGGATACCGGAATGAACAGAATCGGGGTTAGTACGGATGATGCCGTTGAGTTTATCAAACAAGTTCAATCCTGTGAATTCATAAATCTTTTGGGAATATTCACCCACCTTGCAGCAGCCGAAGAAGTCGAAAAAGCACAAGAACAATTTGAAAAATGGGATAAAATTATTAACTCAATAAACACTGAAGGTCTGCTTCTTCATATCCAAAATTCGGTCGGGACAATATGTTATGATGTTAAAAATTCCAATATGCGAAGAATTGGCATCTGCCTGTACGGACTTTATCCGGATTTTCCCGATATTGAATTCAAAAAACCTGACTTAAAACAACTGATTTCACTAAAAGGAAGAATCGTTAATATTCACACCGCTAAAGATTCAGAAGGGGTAAGTTATTGCCACACATACACAGCAAATGGAAACCGCACAATTGCAACCGTTCCTATCGGATACGCTGACGGAGTTCCAAGATTACTGTCAAACAAGATTACAGCCACATTAAACGGGGTTGAAGTTCCGCAAGTCGGCAACATTACAATGGATCAAATGATGTTTGATATAACAGGGGTTGAGGCGGAAATCGGTGATGTAATAACTCTGCTTGATGAAAATCATTCAATTGATGATTGGGCAAAAATACTTGATACCATTAACTACGAATTAACTTGCAGGTTAAAAGTCCGACTGCCAAGAGTTTATACAAGATAGGGGTAAATAATGGAAAAATTTGATTTAGGAATAATTGGAGCAGGTCCTGCCGGATACACAGCAGCACTACATGCCGCAAATTCAGGCAAAAAAGTTGTACTTTTTGAAAAAGAACACATCGGCGGAGTCTGTCTGAACAAAGGCTGTATTCCGACAAAAAGTATTCTACACGCATCAGAGCTTTATCACAAGTTCCAAAATTGCCAAAACTACGGAATTTCTGCTGACAATATAACCCTCGATTATTCCAAAATAATTGAGCGAAAAAATAACACCATAGAAAAATTACGCAAAGGAATAGAACTTGCTCTGAAAAATTCGAAAGTTACCGTGATAAATTCAGAAGCAAAAATTCTCGACAAAAATACAATTAAAACAGAAAACGAAACTTTCAACTGTGCAAAAATCATATGTGCTCAAGGTTCTCGCCCTAGAGAATTGAAGGGGCTGGAATTTGATCATAAATTTATTTTGTCTTCTGACGATATCCTGAATTTAGATTCACTTCCAAAGAGTATTCTAATTATCGGTTCAGGCGCAATCGGAATAGAATGGGCAAGAATTTTCTCCAATTTCGGTGTAGAAACAACAATCATAGAACTTGCCGAACATTTATTACCGCTTGCAGATATTGAAGTTTCAAAAAGAATTGAACGCATATTTAAAACAAAAAAAATAAAATTTTTCACAAAAACATCTATAGAAAAAATCGAAAATAATGAGGTTAAACTTTCAAACAACGAAACTCTCACACCCGAAATAATCCTTTCTGCTGTCGGCAGGATTCCAAACCATAGCGCGCAAGTAGAAGGGGTTGAATATATCGGTGATGAATCCGGAGAAATTCAACTGGCACACTTTGGGATAAAACAAGCACTTGCATGCACTCAAAATATCGCATTCAGAAAAGACCTTACTCCAAGTGTGGTATACGGTTCACCCGAAATTGCCTGGGTTGGGAAAAGAGAGCAGGACTTAAACGGAGATTACCAAAAATCCTTAACCCTGATTTGTTCACTCGGTAAAGCCCATTGTGACGGAGAAACAGAAGGTTTCATAAAATTACTGGCTCAAGATAATCGTATAGTCGGCGCACATATTGTTTCACAGGAAGCCTCCGCGCTAATACAACAAATTGTCATAGCAATGCAAAATGATATAACAGCAGAAAAATTAAAAGAAATATGTTTTGCTCACCCAACGTACTCAGAAGGGATTTTTGACGGTTTATTTAAATTAAAATAGAATTTAGACTTTTAAATAAACAACGAGGCGCAGCCTGCGGCTGCGCCTCGTTTAATACAATAAATAATTCTTCTTAAAACTTAAAAGAAAGACTTAGTACCTTTCCCGCCGGCATTCCAGTAAGAGTTTCCTTGACTTCTTTGTTTTGTTTGGATTCTAACTCTTGGCTGGCGTTTTTGCGGAACAGGTTTACCTTGAGCGGCAGCGTTTTGCGGAACCATATTTGGATTCATTTGGCTGACAGGTGTGAATGTAGCACCTGTAGTTCCTGGAGCGGTAATTTGTACTCCATTAGCATCCGTAGTGGTCACTGACTCGTTATTAGTAGTTACTGTTGCCTGTACTGCAGGCAATGTTGCAGGAGCAAGCGGAGTTAACAACAACGGTTCATTCGCCATCACCGCACTTGAAGTTAATAAAATTGCTGATAATAATACTAAATTTTTCATCGAATTCTCCTATTATTTCATTTTGTTGATAATATACTTATATAACGTAATTAGATAAAAATCAAACATGAAAAATTTTGTTATATAATATACAACACAAAAGTGAGAAAAATATGCGCGAAAGATTACCTGAATTTTTAAAACGTCCGATAATAGATACCGAAAAAACAAGAACCGTAAGAAAAATTTTAAAAACAAATTGTCTTAATACGGTTTGTGAAAACGCAAGGTGCCCAAATAAGAACGAATGTTATACAAAAAATACTGCAACCTTTCTAATTATGGGCAGCAACTGCACAAGAAACTGCAGATATTGCAACATCACCTGCCAAAAACCCGAACTTCTTGACCTCGACGAACCTAAACATATTGCAGCCGCAGTCAAAGAACTTGGGTTAAAATATGCGGTTATAACCTCGGTTACACGTGACGATTTGCAAGACGGCGGGGCTGAACATTTTGCAAACTGTATCAGAGAAATCCGCGCATTAGCTCCTGATACAAAAATCGAAATTTTAATCCCCGATTTCAAAAACAACAAAGAAAGCCTTGATACAATTATCAAAGCTCATCCTGACGTATTTAATCATAACATTGAAACTGTAAGAGCCGTATTCCAAACCGCGCGCCCTCAAGGAAACTATGACAATTCGCTTCAAGTCTTGAAATACATAAAAGAAAACAGTGATATAGTGACAAAATCAGGACTTATGATAGGGCTTGGTGAAACCTTCGACCAAATCAAAGAAACTTTGGAAGAGCTAAAAAAAGTTGATTGTGATATTCTGACAATCGGTCAATATATTCAGCCATCGAAAGAGCATCTTCCCGTTGTAAAATATTATAAACCCGAGGAGTATGAAAATCTGAAAAAACTTGCTGAATCGGTCGGAATAACACACTATCAAATAGGTCCGCTTGTTCGAAGTTCATATAACGCTGCAAGTCTTGTATAGAAGTGATTACCTCTATATTGGCAGGGGGGGGTTCTACCCCAACATAATTGTTAGGAACTAAGTTTTCAGTCATTCTGAGCGG
>JAMPCZ010000124.1 GCA_023665935.1 Muribaculaceae bacterium
GCTTACAGAAGCAGTAAGGAGAAAACCATATTCAGTTGTACTTTTTGATGAAATTGAAAAAGCACATCCGGATGTTTTCAATATAATGCTTCAAATCTTTGACGATGGTCGTTTAACTGATTCTAAAGGCAGAACAGTTGACTTCAAGAATACAGTAATAATTATGACTTCTAATATAGGTAGTGATATTATTTTGGAAGATTCTTTGAATGCTGCAATTAATCAGGGCAATTTTGATGAAACAAAAGAAAAAGTCATGGCAATTATGCGTGAAAGGTTCAAACCGGAATTCCTTAACAGGGTGGATGAAACTATTTTCTTCAAGGCTTTGACTTTGTCTCAGCTCTCATCAATTGTTGATATTCAGATGGAACACTTGCGTTCATTGTTGAATGAACATAATATTACATTTGAAATCACTGATGATGCGAAAGAATTTCTTGCAACACGCGGATTTAATCCTATTTATGGTGCAAGACCATTAAAAAGAGTTATAAGGCAGATGGTTGAAAATCCGCTTTCCAAATTGATTCTCGCGCAGAAATTCATTGATGGCGATAATCTCAAAATTGATGTTAAAGATGATGAACTGGTATTTGATAAATCAAACACTTAGTGAAAACAGTACAATTGTTGTTAAAATCAATACACTTATAGTGAATGCAATCAATAACTTGATTGCAGGATGAAATCCTAAGGCAGCTTCTTCTTCAAGTTCAAGCTGCTTTAGAATATTTCTTGAAAAGTCCTGTCTGGCTTCTGCTTTACTCTTTTTAAAAGAATCGTTCATGAGTTTGCGGATATTATAGCTGTCTTCAAGATCTTTTCTTGCTTTGCGGTTGTTTATAGTGAATTTTTTGATTTTAATGTTTTCTTCGTTTGAGAGTTCATTATCAATATAGGCTGACAGGTTGTTTTTGAATACCCGATATTGACCGGAGGATGTGCTGTTTGCTATGTCTTGTAATCCTTTTGTTGCAAGAGCTTCTTCTTCCTGTTCAAAACTGTTTTTTAAGTCTGAAATCATTGTTTTTATGATGTCATACTTAGCACGGCATGTCGGACACTGTTTTAAATGCTCTTCAACCTGGTTTTTCAGTGCTTTGCTCAAATCTCCTTCTATATAAAAAGATATTAGTACATCCATTTGTGTGCAGGTAAGTTTCATTTTATTCTCCTATTACTATAAACTTGTAGCTTTGACGAACTAGCTAAATAAATATATTTACCCCTATATAAACTCCTTCAATTCCTCCTGTAGCTTCAACCTTGCTCTGGAAATCCTTGATTTTACAGTCCCTAAGGATGTGTTTGTGATTTTTGAAATATCTTCATAACTCAAACCCTCATATTCTCTTAGAACGAGAGTTAATCGAAGATTTTTCGGTAATGTCATAAGGGCAGCTTTTATAAGTTTTTCTATTTCAGAAAATAGACATTTTTCTCCAGGCTCACAACCAAGCTTGTCTTTTATCTCATTGAGCTTCTCTTCATCTATTTCGACGAATTTGTTTTTGTTTTTTCTGGCATGGTCGTAAAAAGTGCTGGTTATTATCTGATTGAGCCATGTTTTGAAGCTTTTTGGTTCTTTTAGCTGCGGTAGAGCTTTTGCCATTTTTAGTAATGCTTCTTGAGTAAGATCGGAAATGTCATCTTTTTTGTCAGTCAGGTGTGAAAACATTGCATAAACATGCTTTTGTATTCGCCGAATAAGCTCCTCTAAAGCCTTAATGTCCCCTTGCTGAGCAAGAGGAATCAGTGTAAATATATCTCCTTTTTTGTAAGCATGTTTAGGCATAGTATAATACTTTGCCATAAGATGACAAAAATAAATCGGTGAGGCGGGTAGGAAAAGCAGCTAGGAAGCCAAGAAGTTAAGAAGTTAAGCGGCTAGGCAGCTAAGTAGCTAAGCAGCTATGCGCGACATCTGTCATCTGTCCAAATATATTTCCCCCTTGGTGCAGCCTTGCAGCCCGCAAGTGAAAATGGGCTTGTAGGTTATTCAAAAGGATGACCTGTGGTAGGAAAAGGGTTTTGTAATAGTAACTAATGTCATCCGTCCAAATGCTGGTGCAGCCTTGCTGCCTAAATATATTTACCCCTAAAAGAAAACAGGTCGGTTTAATCCTTCCTGTTAAGATTTTACACTAGCCGAAATATAAATAGCAATTTCATTATACACTAAATTTCTTTTTAACACAAATAATCGTTTCAATTATCCTTGTTGAATTTGAGGTGTAAAATAGGTTGTAACTCTTTGCAGCACCTTGTATTAGGATTATGTACAAATGTTAACATATGTAACAAATATATATCAAGTATATACAAATTTGTCAATTTTCTTTACAATTATATCTTTATATATATGAGGACTACTATGAATAATTATAAATTTGATTCAATAGTTTCAAGAAATGAGCAAGATGCCCTTCGGGACATGATATTTAAACGCGCAAGAGAACGCGCGGAGGCTCTTAATGAAAATATTCAGTCTTCATATACAAGTGATATTAGAAATGATGTTATGGACTTGGCTAGAGATTCATTTGTTTCTGAGCACAATCCGTTTTCACAAAGAGTTGCTGAACCTGTAGAAGAGCAAAAAGCTCCTGAAGTAGAGATTGGCTTTTCAAAAAAGCATGTTGAAACTTTAAAAGCACAGATTGAATATAAAAATAAAACAACAAGAGAAGATATTGTCCATAAAGAAACAGAAGATAACATGAAAGAGGCAAGAGCTGATTTTAGTAATAAAAAAACTTTCATGGGAGCTTTAGATTTTTTGAACTCGCAGGCATCTATTGCTCTTGTAAAAAATAAAGGCAGGTCGTTTGAGGCAATTGCCTAGGATTTGGGGTGTGTAAAAATTTTTGGGTCTTCTTGAAATACTCTCTTGACTCCGCATAGGAAGTTTGGTAAAATAAGTTTATAAAGAGTATTCAATAAGAATTAATTAAAATATAAGAAGAGAAAGGAATATTATGATGAAGAAGAATGGTTTTACTCTTGCAGAAGTTTTGATTACTTTGGCAATCATCGGTGTTGTAGCAACTTTGACATTACCTGCATTGCTTCAAAACACACAGGAACAACAAGCAAAGACAGCTTTAAAGAAAGGTATCAATACTCTTACAGAATTGGTTGGTATGAATGCGGCTGTTAGCGGGTTTGACTATGCTTCTATTTCATCTGATGATACAGAAAGCCGTGATGCTGAAGCTGAGCAATCATTATTTGCAATGATGGCTAACAGAGCTAGTGTGGACTTTGCTAAGTCTTCAACTGGTGGTGATGAAGGTGGTTATACTGAAAAGAACTTGCAATTTGCTCCTTCTGGTATGTCTTCTAACTATGCAGTATTCTTCCGTGATGGTTCTGTACTTTGGTACCTACCAACTGATACATTAGGTAACGCTGCTTCTGGTGGTGGTAATAAAGTTTCTGATATGATGGATGATGGTCTTCCATATGGTATTAGAGTTGTATTAGATACAAATGGTGTTAAAGGTCCTAACGTACTTTCAAACTGTGAAGGTAATGGTACTGGTGCTGATAGTGATACTCAAGATATTGCAGAATGTAATGATGCTGGTAAAAGAGTTATCAAAGATATGTTTGGTATTCGTTTAAGAGGTTCTTATGCAGTTCCAAACGGTGCAGCAGCTAGATGGGCATTCGAAAACTAAGAATAACTAAAAATGTTTAAAAAAGAGTCCGATTTTATCGGGCTCTTTTTGTTTATATTGACAAATTGCAAAAAATAGTAAATAATATAAAAGTAGGAAGAGCCAATAAGATATTAGCAGTTCTTCTTATTAGCTCTCTTCACTCCTACAGCTTTACAATTTTGATGCTATTACTGTGATTGCAAATGCCAGTAATAGCATTATTATTTGCTTAACCATAGCGCCCTCCTTTCCGACCTCAGTTCTTCACTACTTGTGTGTGTCGGCGAAAAGCATGAGCTATCCTACAAACTTATAATACAATAGTTTTTGTTATTTGTCTATTATATTTTCCAATAACAAACTCTTATATTTAACGATTGTAAACTTTATATAAAATAACACTTTTAGGTATTCCCTTAGTCGGTATAAACATGTATTATATTATTATGATAAATTTAGAGGATTTATATTCGGAAGTTCCGCCAACTAAACTTAGAAATATTGATGAGAAGTTTTGTCCTGCTCAAACCTCTCCTTTTTGGCTCTGGGTTGCCGATAGATTTTTCTATGGAATGTTGGAAGATAGATTCTATGCATTTCGTTATAAAGGTGCTGAGAATTTTTATAAAAAAGACCCTACAACTCCAATAATTATGTTTGCACCACATTCAAACTGGTGGGATGGAATTGTCGGTTATCATATTTGCAACAGGCTGTTTAAGAAAGAAATCCGCCTGATGGTGGAAGAACTTAAGAGATTTCCTTTGCTAAGACGTGGCGGAGCATTTAGTGTTAATAAAAAATCCCCTCAAGCTTCTATGGAGGCATTAAAATATTCGGTTAATGTATTGGCGGATTTAAATAATGTTTTATACTTGTTCCCTCAAGGGATTATTAAGCCGCCTAATTTTAGACCTATAGAGTTCCAATCTGGTCTTGCTTATATAGCAGAAAAAGCGGTTAAAAAATATGGCAAGGTTGCCCTAATGCCTATAGCAGTGAACTATATGTTCTTGAGAGATAATCGTCCGGAAGTGCTTGTCGAAATGGGAGAATTGATTGAATT
>JAMPCZ010000125.1 GCA_023665935.1 Muribaculaceae bacterium
ATATGCTGTTCATAAACTTAGGAAAAATAAGCCAAAACCTCAAGGTGTGGATGAGATTCTGGGATTTGAAAATCTTGATAAAATTATTGATATTGACCAATCACCAATTGGCAGAACTCCGCGTTCTAATCCTGCAACTTATACAGATGTGTTTACACCAATAAGGGAACTTTATGCTAAAACCAACGAAGCAAAAATGCGCGGATATAAACCGGGTCGATTCAGCTTCAATGTAAAAGGTGGACGATGCGAAGCCTGCTCCGGGGATGGTGTTTTGAAGATTGAAATGAACTTCTTATCAGATGTTTATGTAAAATGCGATGTCTGCAAAGGGCAAAGATACAATAACGAGACTTTAGAAGTAAAATATAAAGGTAAGTCCATTGCTGATGTTCTGGAAATGAGCGTAAAAGAAGCTTATGAATTTTTTGAAAACATTCCACAAATATCTAACAAGCTAAAAACACTTGTTGATGTTGGCTTAGATTATATCAAACTCGGACAGAGTGCAACAACACTTTCTGGCGGCGAAGCACAAAGAATAAAATTAGCATCCGAGTTAAACAAGCGCGCAACAGGCAAGACTTTGTATCTTCTTGATGAACCATCTGTCGGCTTGCACTGGTATGATTTGGATAAGTTGATTAAGATTATCCAGCAGCTTGCAGACAACGGAAATACTATTCTAATTATTGAACACAATCTTGATTTAATAAAAATCGCAGATTACATCATTGATTTAGGACCGGAAGGCGGAGCCTTTGGCGGTGAAGTTGTTGCCTGCGGAACCCCTCAGGAAGTTGCAAAGAATCCAAAATCGTATACAGGTCAATATTTAAAGCCATACCTTAAGTAAAATAATGTTGTATAATATTATCAATGAACGATACTTTGCAAGAGACAATTAAACTTGTACCGGAACAACCGGGTTGCTACCTTTATTATAATAATGAAGGTGAGATTATTTATGTTGGCAAGGCAAAAAACCTAAAACGCAGGGTTTATAGTTATTTCCATAAACAACACGACAGCGTAAAAACAACAGTTCTTGTTTCTCAAATCGAAAAACTAGAGTATATAATTACCGATTCCGAAGTCGAAGCACTTATACTTGAATCACATTTAATCAAAAAACACAAGCCTCGTTACAATATTCTTTTAAAAGACGATAAAAAATATCCTTATTTCTTAATAACCGATGAAGATTTTCCTAGAATCCAAATTGTGCGGAAAAAGAATCTTAATCCTGATAAGGGAAGATTCTACGGTCCATATACCGATGTTGGAGCAATGTATGCAACTTTAGATTTTCTCAAGCAAATTTTCCCGCTCAAACAGTGTAAAACTCCAAAGTTTTCCAATCGTCCTTGCCTGTATTATCATATTGGAAAGTGTCTTGCACCTTGTCAGGGGAAAGTTACACCTGAAGAATACCAAAAACTAATCAAACAGGTTGAATTATTTTTGAGTGGTAAACAAACAGAGCTCTTAAAACAGATTCAGACACAAATGCAAAAATATGCCGAAGAAGAACAGTTTGAAAAAGCTGCAAAAATGAGAGACAGTTATCTTGATTTACAAAAAACTCTTGAACGACAAAAGGTTGTTTATGAAAACACAAAACTCAATGAAGATATTCTTGCTGTACTTTATGAAGACGGCATTTTAGCAATCGTAATAATGATGATTCGCGAAGGCAGATTGATTGATAAAAAAGATTTCACTTATTTTGTAGATAATATTGATAAAACAGAATACTTTGAAACCTTCTTTCGAGATTATTATACAGGCTTAAAACTTGAATTTCCTGACAAAATTATTTCAAAAGAGCTTGAAGAAGTCGGAGAAAAAGAGTTATATCAAGACTGGCTTCAAATAATGGCAGGAAAAAAGGTTAGCATTAACTATGCAAAGGGTAAATATAGGGAATTGTATGAATTAGCTTTAAAAAATGCAGAACATCTTTTGGAAAACGCGAAACTCAAGAAAATGGCGCAGATTAGGGACGATTTTAATGAAGTAGGCTCCTACCTTGCCGAAAAATTACATTTAACAAACTTCCCTAACAGAATTGAATGTTATGACATTTCTCACATTCAGGGTACAAATACAGTTGCTTCAATGGTGGTTTTCCAAAACGGATTACCTAAAAAAACTGCATATAGAAAATTTAAAGTTCGTATGACAGAGGGTAAACCGGACGACTTTTTATCTATGAAAGAAGTTCTTTCACGCAGACTTGCACGACTCGGACAGCCAAAATGGGAAAAACCTGATTTAATCATAATCGATGGCGGCAAAGGTCAGCTTTCAAGTGTTATGCAGATAGTAGAAGACGCCGGAGTAACAGGAATTGATATTGTTTCTCTTGCAAAAAGAGAAGAAGAAGTTTTTCTCCCGCATCAATCTCAATCAATATTGTTACCAAGGGATTCAAATGCTCTTTATCTGATTCAAAGAATCCGGGATGAGGCTCACAGGTTTGCAATAACATATCATAGAGATTTGCGTTCAACAGCTTTGAAGGGGTAGTTATTAAAAAAGGTTGAAAAATTCTACAATTAGATATATTATAGATATATAAGAAAGGATGGCTTTATGAAAAAATTACTACACGGTTTTACTTTAGCAGAAGTTTTGATTACTTTAGGCATCATCGGTGTTGTTGCTGCGGTAACATTGCCGTCTTTACAGGTTAATGTTAACAAACAAGCACTTAGCACACAAATGAGCAAAGCATATTCTCAACTTTCAGAAGGTTTGAGAATGTATATGACAAATAATGGTCTGGATGAATTTGATTCTGCGAATTTTAATGCTAATACTTTTGCAAGAAACTACTTACAAGTTCAATATGTATGTAACGGAACCAATGATACAAATTGTTTTGCACCAAAATACACATCTATTAATGGTAACTCCTCTGAAACTAAAGCTAGTTTAATGAACTCCTTTAATTCAAGCACTAATGATACTGCTGTTATTTTAAGAGATGGTACAGTTGTTCATATTGCACACAACGGTGCTATGTTAGCATTTGATGTCAATAACCAAAAAGGTCCAAATAAAATGGGATACGACTACCATGTAGCTTACATTAACAGAGATGGTTCTATAGGACCTTCTATTTCAAGCGCATTCACAGATGTTACAAAACGAGACGCCCAAATTAAAAAAGACCTTGAAAGCTGTAAGAAAAATGGCGGTGATTACGGCGGAATGGGCTGTTTTGCTCATTTACTAAGAAATAATTTCAAATTTGACTATTAGTACTCTATTTTGGAAGAATGAACAAAAGGATTTATTATAGTTACATTTCAATACTAAAGAATTTGGCACAATATCTGCCATCACGAATTGTAATTATTTTAAATTCTTTTTTCATTATTCCGATATTTGCTCATTTTTTAGGTACTAAACAGGTCAGCATATATCTTGTAGCACTGCAAATACTCAATTTTATTTGCACCTGCTCTTATGACTGGATTTCAAAATCTGTTTTAAGATTTCATGATAAATATATGTTTGAAAACCGAATAAAAGAATTCTTTTCAACAACATTCTGGATATCGGTTATTATGTATATCATAATTATTATCGGATTCTTTTTAGGCAAAGACTATGTCACAAGCCACTATGCATTCCACACATATACACTAGCTCTAGTCGTTTTACTGGTAATACCATGCGGTATTAGACAATTTCTGTATCAGATTTTACGATTAAAAAATTGCTATAAACTTTATACCCTTTCTATAATTATTTATCAAATATTACTGGTAGCTATTTTCCTAATGCTTGTTAATCATCTACCATATGCGTCATCAATAATAATCGCTATGATTGCAGCAATAAGCCTTATTGATATTTATATAACATACTCAATAAACCTACAATTCCCTTTATCATTTAGTTTTGATAAACAAATCTGCTGCAATATCTTAAAATATGCAATCCCTATGGTTATTACAAACTATTGTTACTGGGCAATTTTACATATGCCAAGCCTTATGTTCCAAGACCTTGGACAATATTTAAATTCTGCTATCTTTGGAATAAGTAGAACTTTTTCAAATAATATTGTTGCAACATTAGCTAATTTATTTATATTTGTCAGTTTTCCGGTAATAATGCGAGCTTTTGAACAACAAAAAGATATTGGGCGATATATTACTAATCTAGTAAGAATCTACATATTTATCTTAATACCTATCGTTATGTGTACATGCTTCTTTTCAAAAGATATAATCGGTTTAATTTTACCTAAAAAATATGAAATGACAGCAGTTATATTACCAATTATGGTATTTTCCGTCTTCTCTCATGAGTTAATGAAAATAATCAACTTGAAATACCATGTCAAAGTTACTACTTATATAGAATTTATTCCTGGTATTTTTATAACAATATTAGCTCTTGCAGGATATTTCTGGGGTGCAGAGAAAGAATCTTCTGTGCTTATTTTAACAGGTATTATGGTACTGGCAGATGTTCTTTTACTTTTCATAAATTTATTTATAAACTTTGGAAATCTGAATTATATTAAAGTTAAAGATGTTTTAAAAACTCTTTTTCCGCTTATTATACTAGGTTTTGTATCATTTGGAGCAGTAAGTTTCATTCAATCAAATGAAATTCCGATTATTATTATATTTAAAATTATTGCTTTCTTGTTATTAAACTATTCAATCGGATATATATTTAGACAAAAG
>JAMPCZ010000126.1 GCA_023665935.1 Muribaculaceae bacterium
GCCGACCATATCAAGTAGATAATTATAATCAGCCCAGTTGTTGCCGGCTTGTTCAAGTTCTTGCATGTTTTTAAGATTTTTGTAAATTCTTTCTTTTGTTTCAAAAGATAAATCGGAGCGATTGACTTTTGCCATAATATCGCTGATATTGCCGCCGCCATTGTCGTACATTGAGTAGACTTCTTCCATAATTTCTGCGCTGATACGTTTATCATTTTCAAACTCAATTTCTCTGCGACGTCTTAAAATCTGATTATATTCTCTTTCAGTTTTATCTTGTAGGTCGGGATTTTTTATACCATCAAGAAATTTGTAAGCTTCTTGTGTTTCTAAATTAGCCATATAGTTAGCATTATCCCTTGCCGTGTAATTTTCGCTTAAATCTGTGACAGCTCTCAATAATACGGCTTGTTTATCTGCTGATATTTCATCTTTGTTTTTTTCAAAATAATCTTTTGCAGAGAGATTTCCCTCAGCAATCAGGCTTTGAATAATGCTACAATGCGCGTCGGAAATATTGTTTTTTGTCATTAAATCAATTGTTGGCTTATCTAAACCTTGTGTGTTTCCCTGCCATTCTGTTAATCGGCGGATATTTGCAAGTTGCACTTTTATATTTTCAGGATTGTTCCTTTCATTGACAGCGTGGCTAATAGCGTTATCAATCCCGAGTTTGCCCTCAGTTTGCACCCAAACTCCTGTTTGTTTGAAATCTTGAGCATTAACCCCCTGTACAATTCGACGTCGTGAATATTGTATAATTTGGTCTAATCGTTGTTGGTTAGGAACACTTAACTTATTTTGTGCCTTGTATTGTTCAATAAAATCATCAAAACTTTTTATAACATCTTGAGATTTGCCGGCTGCATCAATACCGGTTTTGTAATAATATCCGTTTTCCTTATCGTGTAAGTTCTGTTCTTCCCATTGACTTATTGCGTTGTAGCCTTTTACAAGCTTTGCTTCTTCCTGCATTTCATTTATTTGTAATGCAGAATTTGTAAGCTGATTAATCCCTTGGGCTACATTGGCTCCGGCTCTTGCAATATTGGCGCCGGAAGTATCAGCGTTAATGTTATAATGCTCATAGGATAGCGGCGAACCGTTAAGCCTTGTTTGTCTGTTATATTGTGGTAATGGCGGCATTTTAATCTTTCCTTTATATCTCTAAACCTTTAGGACATCTGATTTTATAAAAAAATTCAAAATCGTTATGAGTATTTAACCCTTGTGGCTGAATTTTATTAAATTTAAAACCTAACCATTTTAACCAGTTTTTTGCAAAATCATTTTTATAATAGATGAAGTTGTACAAAAACCAGTATTTTTCATCATATTTTTGAAATTCTTTTTTTAATTCTCTGAGTAGGCAAATTTTGTGATTTACAATTTCATCAGTGCATAACATCCAAACGACGGCGGTTCCATCTTCGTCTTTGTCAAGGTGCCACGCACCACCCATACAAACTGGAACATCTCCCTCTTTTGTTACCCCCATAAGAACATCAAAATCGGTTTTCATAATATCTGTAAAGACTTTTTCTTTCCAATTACTCCCGTGGATTGCTTTTACCTCTTCTAAATCGTCACGGCGTAGGTGGTCTAGTATGTATAAAACATCTTTTTCGTTTTTTGCTTTTCTATACATATTTAAGCATTTTCATTATCTTGTACATCAATATTTGCGCTTACGGAAAGAATTGTTAGCGGTATTGGGTAATTTTGTTTAATATGCACGGTTGCATTAGTCATTGCTCTTGATGTTATTGTTTGTTCTACGTCTTTAGAAACTAATAGACCGCTATTATTTATTGATGCATCTTCTCTTGAACGTCTGAATTCATATCCGTTTGAGCCGCAAAGTACAAAATCTTCTCTTGATTTATGAATTTTTATACTTACGTGATTGATAACTTTCTTCAAGCCCTGTGTATTTTCACCCTCGAAATTAAGGGTTTCCAAATCAAATTCATACGGTAACCCAATAATTATTGTCTCTGCTTCTTTTGGTAATTCAACTTTACCATTTTGAACTAATAAATTATCAATAATACCGCCGTTTACGTTTGCAATAACTCTTTTCCCCTCAAGATGTTCAAGACCTGTAATTGTTGTTTTAGGAGTTGTGAATTTTGCGGACAATCCACAATCGACAAGAAATGCGTTTTTTGCATTGTCTATAATCCTTGTTTTAGTGCGTTCAATATATCTGACAGTCTGTCCGTTTATTTTTCTTTTTATCACGAAGTAGGCAACATCTTCTTGCCCCTCACGTATGACGTCAACCCATTCAAAATCGCCGTCTGTTTGATAGGGTGACCATCCACAAAGTTTTTGTTTTTTGTTATAAGTCATTGCGGCGCAGGTTCCGTCAGTGAAAACAACAAATAAAATTCTATATGGTTTTTTAGCATAGGCTATACAACGAACTTCTTTACCCTCAAATAAATGATTTGAGAACAGTGATAATTCGTCACCGTCATATTTATCAGTCATAAGGTCATAGCCTAAATCTCTAATTACAGAGCCACCGGATTCAACAAATATAATCATTGCGCCTGATACAACCGGTTCAACGTGAGAAGAACCATGGCAACTTTGAATAACGGCAACAGGAGCAGGGTTCGCCTGAAAAATTCCATCTGCGCCGTTGACTTTCCATTCTGCGTTAGAAGTCAATACGATTAAATCTTTCATTGGTATGAGGTGCATAATTTCTTCATTACCATCAATGTTAATTGTGACAGAATCAGTAGCGATTAATGGACGGGAAACATTAAAATTATTTAATGCTCCGGTTTGAGATGAAACGAGTGCTTGCGGGCTATCTGGTAAATTCCCGAAAACTTTACGTTGTTGGAAATAGCAAGAACAGCCTGGAGTTTGACTGTTTGCAAACGGGTTTTTAGAGATTGGTGCGGATGAAGATAAATCCGGTTCAATGTTATCGTCTGTAAAAGATGTTCCCTCTGCGGTTCCTATATATCCGAAAATTCCGTTAACCGAGCGATAAATATTGTATTCACTTGCGCCTGCAACAGCGGACCATGAAATCGTGACGTATTCACCCGAAAGCCAGTTAGCTTCTCTGTGACCAGTGACGGTTGCGACCGCAGAGCGTTTACTTTCTTCATTGGTTTGAGGCGCGACTGCTGTAACTACATATTGATATTGGCGTGTATTGGATGATGTCTCGCCGGTCCATACCGCTTTTATGTTTTGAGGTTCTGTAATATCAGGTTGAAACACGGCATCTTCTAATCTCCAATCATAGTGTGAGTATCTTACGAGATTTTTAGTTGCATATTTGCCTGTGTAGGTAAGCGTTAAGATATCACCTGCGCGAGAGCATTTTATAAACGGTAAGTCGTTAGCCTCATACGGAGAAGAAATTTCAACGATTTGTCCAGCTTTTGTATGCTCATTTGGGTATACAATGTAACCGCCGTCTTTTAAAAAACGAATATATTTATCCCCAAACTCAAGCATATATGTTTGGGTTAAATTAAAAACGAAACGAATAAGCCGCGTAAATTTTGTACTGTCCTTAACAATACCGCAATATTCTAACCCCATGCGGTTGGAAATACCACCCTCTTGATGTATTATTGCATTTTTAGCCGATTTTAAACCAATTGCACGCTGTTCAATATCTGTTCTAGCATCCAATCTTGGAGTAAGTTCTCCGCGTGTAAAACTGGATTGTGTTATTCGTGTTCCCATATTAGTACCTGAAATCTGTGTAAGTCTTGTCGTCTTGGTCTTTAATCTCTGTTTTTCTTGCATCGGTGACGATTGCTTTTCTCATCGCAATTTGGTAATCTTGCAGGTTAGTGTTTTTTTTGTTAGCAGAACCGCAGATACCTTGTGCAGATAAATAAGCAAGGTAAAATCCAAGAGCGTTTACAAAACTTGCCGTAAAAAAATTTTCATTTGTTATTCGCTTTGTATAGCGGAGAATGCAAGGATTACAGTTCGTAAGTATAATTTTTTGTCCAGCACTATCAACAGCCGGTAAAAATTTTTTTTCTTTATTGTCAGCCGGATTAATAATTGCGCGTGGTGCGATGCAGTCATTAGGAAAAGTGAAAGCATATTGATAATTGGGGTCAGGTGATTTCTCATACGCAGTCGAAAGGTTTTTATATGCAGAGGCAAAACTCCATTCGTGGTCTTCAAGTACGGTATCTTTTGCAAGGTCATAATAGTTGTTTAAGATAATGGTCTCCGGAGTTCTTTCATTTGTGTTTTGTAAAGGTGCTGTTATTCCGAGATTGGTCAATGCAATATTAAAAATTTCAGTTTTTGAAAAACTCATATTTGTTCCTTTGTTATGCGAATGTGATTGAATCGCCTTTTGTTCCACCAGACAACTTCGTTGTTTTAGCAGGAATTATTGAATTGCCGCTGAACCATTTAGATGCAACGGAAGCTGTATCCCCTAAACCTTTAACCCCCGACCCAACTGCGTTTAACATTCCTGACTTGTAAGCGTTTTGTCCTGAAATAATGTCAAGGTTTGCCTGATTACTAAAATTACTAGCCTGATTCTCGTAAGCAAGAGCTTTAGTTTCGGAATTGTAGCGGGTTGTAAGCGCATCCAATTCACCCATTGCAGATGTGTCGTCAATGATATCAAGGGCTGTGCCGGAAGAAATATCAATACCATTCGCAGCCATAGCGGCTTGCTGAGAGCCTATCCTTTGAGC
>JAMPCZ010000127.1 GCA_023665935.1 Muribaculaceae bacterium
TGCAATTTGTAGTTGTAATGATGGTTTACGACCTGTAATTTTTAAACTTGAAGCAACTGATGAAGAATCAACAATGTAAATATCTGCTATGAATATAGGAGATAAAATATCACTTCATGTGTTTTTATATACTTTCTTTTTTTACTTTAATCAGAAGTAATAAAGGTACCATAAAAAATGCTAAAATCCCAAAAAATCTAAAAGCATCAATATACCCAAACATTGTTGCTTGTTGTAGAAGTTCTTTGTAAATCAGCCTTTGAGCCATTTGCTTTGCAACCGCATCTGGCAGATGTGAAAAATTTGCAGCCAAATGTTGAAGTTTTAAATTATATACAGGATTTAAGTCGGATAAATTATGCACAAGCATAAATTGATGAACTTGTGAAAATCGTGTTACAAGAGTGGAAACTAAAGATGTTCCAATTGCCCCTGCAACATTTTTAAGCAAATTTTGAATAGCACTTGCGTTTGTCATTTGCTCTTTTTTCAATGTTGCAACGGTTAAAGTCATAATCGGAACCAATGCCCAACCAACACCAACACCCAAAATTACATTAGGAATTAAAAATACTGATGGGTTTATTTGAAAATTGAAATTCCCGAACATCAAACCTGAAATTCCGATTAATATTAAACCAACCGCAACAAAAATTCTGTTATCAACTTTATTGGATAATTTTGCAGTTGTAATTAAGGCAATGACACTTCCCATTCCTCTTGTCGCAATGGTTGTTCCGCTTAAATATGCCGTATATCCGAGCATATTTTGCAAAAATTGAGGTACAATAGCTAACGATGAGTACAAAATCGCCTGAGCAACAAATTGAACAATTACACCCGATGTAAAATTTCTATCTTTAAAAACGGTTAAATCAATTAAAGAATCCTTGTTTTTAAATTGCGAATAGAAGAAAAGTCCGCAAGCCACCATTGATATTGCAAATGTCCAACAAACCCAAGCTGAATTAAACCAGTCTGCATCATTTCCTTTATCAAGCACGATTTGAAACGTGCAAAGCCATATTGTTAAAAATAAAAATCCGATTTTATCAATCGTTACATTTTTTTGTTTTTCTGCCCAAGGCGGGTCTTGAATTAGATTTTTAGCCAAAAATACAGCCAAACACCCTAACGGCACATTGATATAAAAAATCCAAGGCCACGACCAATTATCCGTTATCCAACCGCCAAGAACAGGCCCGATAATTGGAGCAATTACAACACCCATTCCAAATACAGAAAGTGCTGCTCCACGTTCTTCTTTAGAAAAACTTTCCCAGATAATAGCATTGGCAACAGGAACTAATCCGCCACCGCCTAAGCCTTGCAAAATACGAGCAAATATCATAAATTCAATATTTTGTGCCAGTCCGCAAAGCATTGAGGCACCGGTAAAAACCAAAATACTTAAAATAAAATAGTTTTTTCTTCCGAAAACTTTTCCGAGCCAATCGACAGCAGGCATGACAATCCCTGCTGCAACAAGATAACTTGTTAAAATCCACATACTCTCATCTCTGCTTGCAGAAAATGCCCCTGCCATGTGAGGCAGGGCGACATTTCCGACAGTTGTATCAAGGATGCAGATAAAAGCAGCTAATATGACAGGAATTATCATCAGCCATGGATTTATTGAGGGTTTCCAGCTTTCATTATCAGACACTTCTGTTTGTTCCTTTAATTTCCTGTTGCATTTTGGAGTGCTTGCGAATACCTTGCACCAACAATCTCAATCTTATCGATTTCTGAATTTATTGTTTTGATTTCAACTTCGGATAATTCAACATCAACCGCTTTTAAGTTTTCTTCAAGTCTATGCAGTTTTGTTGTACCCGGAATTGGAACAATATTATTTCCTTGTGCTAATACCCAAGCAAGAGCTAATTGAGCCGGAGTAACACCTTTTTGAGCCGCTAAATCTTTTACAAAATCAAGGAATTTTTGATTAGCTTTGAGGGACTCAGGCGAAAATCTTGGAACAATACTTCTAAAATCTGATTTATCAAAAGTAGTCTGTTCGTTGAATTTGCCTGCCAAATAACCCTTGCCTAAAGGTGAAAAAGGAACTATACCAATATTAAATTCTTTTGCAACAGGGAAAATATCTTTTTCAGGTTCTCTCCACCACATTGAATATTCATATTGCAATGCCGTCAATGGGAATATCTCTTGTGCTTTTCTTAGAGTTTGTGCATTCCCTTCTGAAATTCCCCAAGTTCTGATTTTGCCTTCTTCAAATAATTCTTTCATTGTGTTTGCAACATCTTCAATCGGGGTTTTAGGGTCAACTCTATGTAAGTAATACAAATCAATGTAATCTGTTTGAAGTCTTTTTAAACTGCCTTCAATGGCTTTTCTGATAGTTTCAGGGCGGGCATCCAAAATCGGTTCTCTTTTTTCATTGAGCATAATACCTGTTTTTGTTGCTAATACAACTTTATCCCTTATGGGTTTAATAGCCTCACCAACCAATTCTTCATTGGTATAGGGTCCGTAAGTTTCAGCGGTATCGTAGAAAGTTACGCCCATATCGTGAGCGGTTCTGATTAGTTTAATCATCTCGTTTTTATCAGGAAACGGCGTGTAAGAATGAGTCATTCCCATACAACCTAAACCTAATGCTGATACTTCTAAATCTTTTAATTTTCTGTATTTCATAATTTTTTCCTTTCTTAGGGCACCTCTTTCAATATATTTGTATTTTAATTGTTAATATATTGACTTGGAAGATACCAATTTGTTAATATGGTATTAACTCGAGGTTAAGACTATGTATAATCAACAAATTATGACTTTTATTATGGTTGCTGATTTAGGGAGTTTCTCAAAAGCTTCTGAAAGGCTGTTTGTTACAACAGTTTCAGTTATGAAACAAATTAATTCACTTGAAAATCATATCGGGGTTAAACTTTTTGTAAGAACCAATCATGGTGTAAAGTTAACGCAAGCAGGACAAGAGGTTTATAAAACCACAAAAGAAATAATCGAGCTTTCAGATAAGACAATTAAAAAATTACAAAAAGATAAAAAAGAAAAAGAAATTGTAATCAGAATAGGAACATGTCTGCTATATCCTGCTAATCCTCTTGTCGATTTGTGGGCGAAAGTACCAAATTCCGATATTCCGATAAAAATTAATATTGTTCCAATGGGCGATAGTTATACAAATCTGCACTCATTAGCAGAAGAATTAGGAAAAACAATCGACTGTTTTGCTGCAGGTTATGAATCTAATTTAGTTTTAAAAACTTGCGGAATTTATCCATTGAAAGAAAACCCTTGCCATATTTGTGTACCTAAAAATCACAGATTGGCAAGTAAGAAGCAGCTTAATTGGTCGGATTTGAGCGGTGAAAACCTTATGTTAGTAAAAAAAGGAAATTCACCAATTATTGATAAAATTAGAAAAGAAATTGAAACAAGGCACAAAAAGATAAATATTGTTGATGTTCCGAGTTTTTACAATGCGGAAGTTTTTAATGAATGTGTTTCAAAAGGGTATTTGCTTGAAACTCCGAGCATTTGGGGAAATATTCATCCAATGCTTGTTTCACTTCCTGTCGATTGGGATTACAAGCTCAAGTTTGGAATAATTTATCCTAAAAAGCCGAATAAAGCAATAAAAACTTTTTTAAATGAGATTGAAAAGGTTACTACAAAATAGTCTTTAACTTCTATTCAACACACAAGTTACATCGTTTAAATCTTTTGTACAACCGTTGCAAGATATGCACCTTGCCTTTTTTGTTTCGCCATTTTGCCATTTGTTTATTAAATCGGGTTCGCAAATTAAAGGTCTGCCCAATGATATATAGTCAATTTTTGTTGAGTTTAGAATGTCATTAGTAGTATCAACATCACGTACTCCGCCAACTAAAATTATAGGAATATCGATGGTTTCTGATAATTTCTTTGCTTGATTTATATAATACGGATCTTTTGTTTTTACACAGAACCAGTTCCCGCTAACTTCAATTGCGTTTGCCCCGGCATCTTCTGCCATTTTACAAGCTGTAAGAAATCCGTTTTCTGAAATTCCGTCTGTTATACAATCTTCTGAATTTATCTTTACCAAAATCGGATAATCAGCTCCGACTTTTTCTCTAACCTTTTGTATTGTTTCAAATAGCATTCTTGCTCTGTTTTCATCACTTTCGCCGTATTCGTCACTTCTTCTATTGAAATACGGAGTTAAAAATTGGCTTAATAAATAGCCATGAGCTGAATGTATTTCAACTCCGTCAAAACCTGCTTCTTTTGCTCTTAGAGCACCGTCTGCGAAAGCATTTTGTATTCTTAAAATGTCTTCTTTTGAAAGTTCAATCGGGTTTTGGAATGTATTAGGATTTTGAACGGCACTTGGAGCATAGTTTTGCTGCTCGACATAAGAATTAGAACCGCAATGAACCAATTGCATAACAATATTACAATCGTATTCATGAACCATACAAGCCAATTCCTCATATTCTTTGATGTATTCATCTTTGTCGATTCTTAACATTCCGTAGTTATCAAACATTGAATAATCGCAAACTGACGCAAGTCCTGTTAAAATTGTACCAACTCCGCCTTTTGCCAATCTTTCGTAGGTATTTATTCCGCAATCGGTAATGTGTCCGTTCATTGCGTCCATATCGCCAATTGCACCTCTAAAAATTCTGTTTTTTAATTCCATTGAATTGATATTTGTT
>JAMPCZ010000128.1 GCA_023665935.1 Muribaculaceae bacterium
CCGTTTAATGCGAGCGTAGCAAGAAGTTCCTCCGTCTGAAAGACCCGCCGGAGGCGAAAAAAGTTATACCAATAAAATACATTATGACAATCTAAACCCTTTAGACGATATTTTTTCGATTCCCTTGAAAATCATTAATATAGTTTATATGATTAGACTATTATGTCAGACATAGAAATTTTTAAAGATATTAAAGAAGTATTACATCAGCAAAAGTATTCGACAGAGGACATTGCTTTAGTTGAAAAGGCTTATAAGTTTGCAAAAAAGCTGCATGATGGTCAATTTAGAGTATCAGGAGAACCTTATATTATTCATCCTTGCGAGGTTGCAAAAATTCTTGCAAGTTTGGAAGTCGATATCCACACATTGATTGCCGCGTTTTTGCACGATATTTTAGAAGATACTGATACAAAACCTGAAACGATAGAAGAAATGTTTGGGGCTGATGTTTTGAACCTTGTTCAGGGGGTTACAAAACTCGGAAAACTTCAATTCAAATCAAAAGAAGAGCGTCAGGCTGAAAATTTCAGACGTTTGTTTATTGCAATGGCAAATGATATCAGGGTAATTTTCTTAAAGCTTGCGGACAGGCTTCACAATATGAGAACCCTCAATTTTATGGAAGAATCCAAGCAAAAGAAAATTGCGCAGGAAACCATTGATATCTTTGCACCTTTGGCTAACCGGTTAGGTATTTATAAAATAAAAGCCGAATTGGAAGATTTATCTTTGAAGTATTTGGAACCTGAGAAATATTTTGAGATAGTGCAATTGGTTGCGCAAACCAAGGCTGATAGAGAAGAAACAGTTAATCTTTTAATTGATAAGATTTCTAATGATGTTTCAAGAAACGGAATTAATGCTCAAATTACAGGCAGAGCAAAGCATTACTACAGTATATATGCAAAGATGAAACGCCAAAATATTAAGTTTAATGACTTGTATGATATTACTGCGGTTCGTGTAATTGTGGATTCAGTCAGGGAATGTTATGAAGTTTTAGGTTTGATTCATTCACAGTTTAAACCTATCCCGGGCAGATTCAAGGATTATATTGCAATGCCGAAAGGTAATATGTATCAGTCTTTGCATACCTCTGTAATAGGGCCGCGTTCAAAACCTCTCGAGGTACAGATTAGAACATGGCAAATGCACCAGGTTGCTGAATACGGGGTCGCCGCTCATTGGCGATACAAGGAAAAAGGTTCGCAAAAAGCTGATAATGCGTCGGATTTGAAATTCTCCTGGATGCATAAGCTCGTAGAGTACGAAAAAGATATGAAAAATGCGGAAGATTATGTTAAAAGCGTTAAGCTGGACTTATTTTCCGATCAGGTCTTTGCGTTTACTCCGGGCGGAGATGTTTTAGATTTACCAAAAGATGCAACTCCTGTTGATTTTTCTTACCGTATCCACTCTGATGTCGGGCATAAGACGGTCGGTGCGTTGATTAACGGTCGTATAGTTCCGCTGAATACAAAGTTAAACAACGGTGATATTGTTGAAATTCTGACTTCTAAAACTCCGGCTCCGCGTTTGGATTGGTTAACCTTTGTTGTTACTAAACAAGCTTCTCAAAAAATTAAGCAGTGGTTTAAGAAAAACAACAGAGATGAACATGTTAAGCTTGGCAAGTCCAACCTTGAGCACGAATTGACGAAAGCTGTCTTTGATGAGTACGTAAAAACAAACGAGTTTGACAAAGTTGCAAAGTCAATGAATTATCAATCTGCAGAAGATTTGTTTGCTGCAGTCGGATATGGTGAAACAACTACCAATAAAGTTCTGAATAAGCTTAAAAAACCGGTAGAGAAGACGTTGGAAGATAATTTCCATAAAGGCGGCAGAAAAGCATCCAAGAAGGATATTGAAGGGCTGGAAGGCTTGATGTATTCGTTTGCGATGTGTTGTTCGCCTATTCCGGGAGAAGAAATTGTCGGTGTTGTTACCCGTTCAAAGGGTGTGTCGGTTCACCGTGCGGATTGTAAAACCCTTGAAACTATACCGCCTGAACGTTTAATGAGGATTAAGTGGGCCGGGGTTAATACAAATAAAACATATAATACCACTATTCGTATTGAAACGGCAGAGAAGCTGGGGTTATTAAAAGATGTTGTTTCTGCGGTTTCTGATAACAATACGAATATTGTAAACGCAAATATTAAAACCAAAAATCACGTAGGTATTATTGAGATAGGTTTGGAATTAGATAATATAGATACCTTACGTAAGGTTATTGCTTGTATTCAATCTTTGCCTGATGTATACAGCGTAAAGAGAATCCAAGCTTCTTCAAGTATGCTGAAAAAATCGTCTTCTGCAAAATCTCAAAAAGGTTTCAAGCAAAAAAGACATAGTTAGTTACAAGTTGTACAATCAAGTAAAGGAGATTTAAAATTATGTCAATAATGGAATTTACGGTAGAAAATGCACTAAAAATATATTTTTATATTGCATCATTTGCTACAATTTTGTTTGTGTTAAAACTGGCGATTTTTTCGTTTGTCGGCGGGGATAGTGAAGTCCATGCCGATTTTACTGCTGAAACCGATTCTGATATTTCATTCAATTTCCTGTCAATACAGTCAATCCTTGCATTCTTGATGGGGTTTGGCTGGATGGGTTATACCTGTATCAGACAAATTGGGATTGATACTCATATAAAAACCCTGCTTATTTCATTCAGTGTAGGTGTAGTTTTTATGTGTTTGAACACTTTTTTGATGTTTCTTGTCAGAAAGTTAGAAAAAAATGTGAAAGTTGATAAATCAACCGCTTTAAACACTGTAGGCAAGGCATATACTTCAATTGCTCCGAAGGCTTGCGGACAAATCGAGATTGAAGTCAGCGGTAAATTGTCAATAGAAAATGCGATGAATGCAACTGAAGAGCAGATTAATTCTTTTGAGCCTGTCAAGGTTGTCAATGTCATTGATGGTTTATTCTATGGAGAAAAAGTAAAATAGTTAATCATAAAAGAAGGAGAGAAAAATGTTTGGATTAATTTTAACTATTGCACTGATTTTGATATCAGTATTCATGTTTGTTGCAAACCAGTACAAACGTTGTCCGTCAAACAAGATTATTGTTGTATACGGTAAAACCGGAGAAGAAAGAACCGCAAAATGTGTTCACGGCGGAGGTACTTTTGTTATTCCGTTGATTCAGGATTACGGAGTTTTGTCACTTGAACCTATGACTACCGATATTGATCTTAGAGGTGCTCTTTCTAAAGGTAATATCCGTGTTGCGGTTCCGTCAACTTTTACATTTGGTATTTCTACCGACCCTAAAATTATGATAAATGCTGCAGAACGTCTTTTAGGATTATCTAAAAATGATGTTATTACTCAGGCAAGTGATATTATTTTAGGTCAATTACGTCTTGCTATTGCAACTTTGACAATTGAAGAAATTAACCAAGACCGTGAAAAATTCCTGGAACAAATTAACGCTAACGTTAATACTGAGCTTAATAAAATCGGGCTTGAAATTATTAACGTAAACATAAAAGATATTACGGATGAATCAGGTTATATTGATGCAATCGGTAAAAAAGCCGCAGCAGAAGCAATTAACAAAGCAAAAGTTGAAGTTGCACAACAAGAAAAACTTGGTGCAGTCGGTGAAGCTTCCGCAAATAAAGAAAAAGAGGTTCAAGTAGCGGAACAAGCCGCTCAGACTTCAATCGGTAAGACTAATGCTGAAAAAGAACAACGTATTAAAACTGCTGAACTTGAAGCTCAAGCAGTTGAAGGTGAAAACATTTCTAAAGCTAATATCGCTGAATATAATGCTACTTTATCCGTGAAACAGGCAGATGCGTTCAGAGAAGGTGAAGTTGCTAAAGCAAACGCTCAACGTGATGTATTGTTAGCTCAAAAAGAACAAGAAGAAGCTAAACTTAAAAAAGAAGAACTTGCAAGACAAGAAGTAGAAAAACTTAAAATTCAGGTAGAAGCTGATGCTGAAGCTGAAAGAGTCAGAAGAATTGCTCTTGGTCAAGCTGATGCGATTAAGGCTAAATACTTTGCAGAAGCAGAAGGTGTGAAAGCCGTATTGGAAGCAAAAGCCAAAGGTTATAATGATTTGGTTAAAATTTCTAATAACAGACCTGAAATTGCTACAAGTTTCTTGATGATTGAAAAGATTGAAAAAATTGTTGAAAAACAAGTTGATGCAATTAAAAATATCAAATTTGATAAGATTACTGTTTGGGATGGCGGTACAGGCTCTGCCAACGGTTCAACCACAGCTAATTTTATGAAAGATTTGATTAAATCACTTCCTGCAATGCATGATTTGGCAGGTCAAGCCGGTATTGAACTTCCTCAAATTTTAGGGAAAGTTGATAGCGGAGCAGCAGAAGAAGAAATAAAATAGTCAGATTTCTATTTATGAAAAAGACCTCAGTTTAAATAACTGAGGTCTTTTTATTGTTTTTTTCTGAGTACTAATTCATATCCCAATATGTCGTAAAGCATTTTTATTTCGTTGTATTTTATAGTATCCCGATTAAGTTTGCCTGAAATATTATGTATTGTATACGGCTTGTTAAGCCGTTCTGACATTTTTTTACACAACTGCGTCATTGTAATGTCGTTAAGCAGCAGCAGATGTTTAAGTTGTTGTTTTGTATT
>JAMPCZ010000129.1 GCA_023665935.1 Muribaculaceae bacterium
AGGAAAGAGAATTATCTCATCTAAATGCGGAAAGTACGAAAGGCGCACAAGGAATCTATATTTATCCTGTCGTTGGAAGAAATCTTAATATCACATTGGATGAACTTGAAAAAATTAAACAGGGCAGCCAAGATGTTTTAAATGGAAACATTCCTAAAGAATATTTCGCAGATATGATTTTGTAAAAGTTTAAGCATTACAAAAGCGGCGCGGCAGAAACTTCTGCCGCGCCGCTTTTGTATAATTAATTCAACTACATTGCATTATGGAATGTTCTTGAAATAACATCATCTTGTTGTTCTTTAGTCAACTTGATAAAATTAACCGCATAACCTGAAACTCTCACAGTTAACTGTGGATATTTTTCAGGATGAGCTTGAGCATCCAATAATGTTTCTCTGTTGAATACGTTAACATTAAGGTGGTGTCCGCCTTTTTCAACATATCCGTCAAGCAAACTTATTAAATTTTCTTCTTGCATTGTTGTCATATTATTTTTTCCTTTCAGTATTTTTTGGTACCTGCTCCGCAGAGCGCGTTTTCCTCACAAGTTGCAAGGAAATTAGTAGCATAATGTCCCGTGACTAATTCAAGCTTGATTCACAGCAGCCCGGGTCAAAACTTACAGCCAAGTCGCCCATAAATACTTCATCTTTTCCTAACGCGTTAGGGATGATTGAGAAAGTATTTGAGATACCGTCTTGAGCATCATGGAACGGAAGTTTTGCAACAGAAGCAAGAGATGAAACCGCACCGTTCATATCACGTCCGTGCATTGGATTAGCTCCCGGAGCCAAAGGAACACCCATTTTTCTTCCGTCAGGAGTATTACCTGTCTTCTTACCGTAAACAACGTTTGACGTAATTGTCAAAATTGACATTGTAGGGATAGAATTTCTGTAAGTATGGTGTTTTCTAATTTTATTCATAAAGTTTTTAACCAAATCTACAGCCAAACTATCAACTCTGTCGTCGTTATTACCGTATTTAGGGAAATCGCCTTCTACTTCGTAATCAACTACTATACCGTTTTCATCACGAATAGTCTTAACTTTAGCATACTTAATTGCTGAAAGTGAATCCGCAACAACAGAAAGTCCTGCAATACCTGTTGCAAAATAACGTTTTACATCTCTATCGTGAAGTGCCATTTGAGCTTTTTCATAACAGTATTTATCGTGCATATAGTGAATTACGTTCAATGTATTCACATACAAACCTGCAAGCCATTCCATCATAGAATCAAATCTTTCCATTACTTCATCATAATCAAGATATTCTGATGTAATTGGTCTGTATTGAGGTCCGATTTGTTCTTTCAATCTTTCATCAACACCGCCGTTAATCGCATACAATAAGCATTTTGCTAAGTTTGCACGAGCTCCGAAGAACTGCATTTCCTTACCAACAACCATTGATGATACACAACAAGCGATAGCATAATCATCACCGTGAGTAACTCTCATCAAGTCATCGTTTTCGTATTGAATAGATGAAGTTGTGATAGAAATATGTGCCGCATACTGTTTAAAGTTATGAGGCAATCTCTTTGACCAAAGCACAGTCAAATTCGGCTCAGGAGCAGTACCCAAGTTTTCTAAAGTGTGCAAATATCTGAAAGAGTTTTTAGTAACCAACGGTCTGCCGTCAACACCAACCCCGCCGATTGATTCGGTAACCCAAGTCGGATCACCTGAGAACAATGCGTTATATTCAGGAGTTCTTGCAAATTTAACCAATCTTAACTTCATAATAAAGTGGTCAACCATTTCTTGAGCTTCAGATTCTGTAATGATACCTTCTTTCAAATCTCTTTCGATAAAGATATCCAAGAATGTAGAAGTTCTACCAATACTCATCGCAGCACCGTTTTGTTCTTTTACTGCTGACAAATATCCGAAATATAGCCATTGGATAGCTTCTTTTGCATTTCTTGCAGGTTTTCTGATATCAAACCCGTAGATTTCGCCCAGTTGAGCCATTTCGTTTAACGCTCTGATTTGTTCGGCGATTTCTTCTTTCAATTGGATTTTCTCAGCATTCATTTCACCATCAAGTGATGCGTGCTGTTCTTTTTTATCTTCGATAAGTCTGTCGATACCGTAAAGAGCGATTCTTCTGTAATCACCAATGATACGTCCGCGGCCGTAAGCATCAGGAAGTCCTGTCAAAATAGCCGCGTGACGAGCTTTTCTCATTTCCGGAGTATAAGCATCGAAAACACCTTGGTTATGAGTTTTTCTATATTTTGTAAAGATTTCAGAAACTTCAGGGTCAACTTCATAACCGTAAGATTTGCAGGCACCTTCAGCCATTCTGATACCGCCAAACGGCTGCATTGAACGTTTTAACGGAGCATCAGTCTGCAAACCCACAATAGTTTCTAAATCCTTATCAATATATCCTGCGCCGTGTGATGTGATAGAAGATACAATTTTTGTATCCATATCAACAACACCGCCGTTTTCGCGTTCTTTTTTGAACAAATCACAGCATTCCTGCCACAATTTTGTAGTAGCTTCAGTCGGACCCGCCAAGAAGCTTGAATCACCTTCATATAAAGTATAGTTACGTTGGATAAAATCTCTAACGTTAATTTCACTTTGCCATTTGCCTGAAACAAATTCTGTTGAAGGGTAAATTTTCTTTTCTAAAACAGTTTCTACCATATTTATTTTCTCCCATATTTACTGGCTTTAATAATTGTAATTTATACACGTATTAAATTTTAATCACACAACATTTTACACAACAATACAAAAAAAATCCATAAAATATGATTGATTTGTTACAAATATACACCTTAGAAACCGTGATAAAAAGCACGAATACAACAGGAAGGCGCGGCTTATTTCTCAGCCGCGCCGCATTTATACTAAACGGGAATTTATTAAACCTCTTCTTTGTTACCGATTCGGTTTATCAAAACAGACAACAACGACAGGATGATTGAACCGATAAGCGCGCTCATAAAGCCGTCAACCTGGAATCCAGGAGCCAAATAACCGGCAAGCATTAATAACAACGCATTGAGAACAAGTGCAAAAAGCCCTAGTGTCAACACGGTTATCGGAAAAGATATTACCTGAAGCAAAGGTTTTACAAAGGTATTAATAAGTGCGATAATCACGCAGACAAACATTGCCGCCAAGAAATTCTCAACGGTAATCCCGGGAACAACCCAAGCAACAAAAACTATACCTAGCGCATAAGCAACCCATTTTAACAATAAATTTAACATACAGTTCTCCTTTTTTATACATACTACAGAAATTTTTGACAATTTACATTGCTAAAACGGGTGATATTTTCTCAAAAAAACACTTGAAATTTTATAAAAACATTGTTATAATAAAAATATAAAATTGAATAGCTTAAATAAGATTATAATGGATAACTTTTAAATATAAAATATTTAATTACTTCTGCAAGAGAACAGAAGATTTTAACATTTTCAACCGAATAATTGATGTTTGTTATTGTAAAATTTGATAGACTGTGATTGTGATGAGGATATTTGGATATGAAGAAAGTTGATTTGAAATTTGAAACACAAAAAGCTATAAAAACATTGATATCATTACATCTTAGGGGGGGGTAGAGCTTAAAGCCTTATCAGTAGCCGCTCTTGCCGGTTTATTTATTTTTAATGGACAGAGTGCGAATGCTGAAATGTCTGCGACTCCGGCACTGGATACTCTGCACAATTCCGGCGCAAACATCCCAAATACAGACACGGTTTACCCGTCAAGCGAGTACACATTAACAGAAGTTACTCCGGAAAACGTCAACAATTTACCGCTAAATGTCATCAAATATTATAACGCTGATGACAAATCCACACATTACTATGAAATCAACTTTAAAAACAGCGTATACGGTGAAGGCGAGCTGTCAAAATATTTCAAATGGCAAAAAGATTCAAACACAATCAAACTTGTCGAAACCTCAAATGAGTCCGAAGCAGTATTAACAATCAAATACAATGAAGGCGACACACTTAACAAATACGATATTGCAGACAAGCAAACAGTAGAGTCAATCACTGAAATCTATTTGGGTAAAGACATCAAAGGTATTGTTACAGCAGTCGGAAGCGCAGGTAATGTATCAGTAAAAGCAGTCGGCAACACCACAAATATTAACAGTGATGACAGCACAAATTACAGATATTCAAGTATTACAAGCAGTTACGGCGGAAGAATTGACAGCGTGACTTCAAGTTTTGTCGGAAATACCATAAATATTGATGCTCAAGGAAACACCTTGAACGGAGCGTTGGTAAAAGTGCTTGGCAAAGGCAGTATCGGCGTTCTTGATTCTGAATTCATCGGAAACAATGTTGTTGTAACAAGCCAAGGTTCAACCATTCTCGGCGGATTGGTAAAAGTTGAATCTGACGGGGTTATCGGTAATATTACATCCGACTTTATCCGAAACACAACAACCACTGCAAGCAATAAAACAGACGGCGCAACCTCTTTATACGGTGCGGTAATGAGAACTGACGGCAGCTCAACCGTCACTTCAAGCAAATTCATTGAAAACGCCGGCATATCAGTTAAGGACATATTATATGGCGGTGCAATTTATAACGC
>JAMPCZ010000012.1 GCA_023665935.1 Muribaculaceae bacterium
GAGAAATAGGTTCTTCTCTTTTAACTATATTCTACACAGCGTAAACACTAACTTGTTTTCTGTCACGTCTGTGTGGTTCAAATTTAACTTGACCATCGATTAGAGCGAACAATGTATCATCAGAACCGATACCTACATTGTTACCCGGATGGATTTTAGTTCCTCTTTGTCTAACAAGGATATTACCAGCTTTAACAACTTCGCCGCCGAATTTTTTAACGCCTAAACGCTTCGCTTCGGAGTCGCGGCCGTTACGGGTAGATCCCATACCTTTCTTATGTGCCATTTTTCATTTTCTCCTTTTTACTTTGTACTTATACGATTTAGACTATGCTTCAGTTGAAGTTTCCTCTGTTGAAGCAGATTTTTTAGCTGCTGAAGTTCTGATTTTAGAAATCATAACTCTAGTGAAGCCTTGTCTGTGGCCTTGTTTTTTTCTATAACCTTTTTTAGGTCTTTGTTTGTAAACGATAATTTTCTTAGCTCTGTCATGTAGAACGATTTTACCTTCTACAGAAGCACCAGCCACGTAAGGTTGACCTACTTTAGACTTTTTACCGTTAACAATCATAACGATTTTGTCAAAAACAACTTTTGAATCTTTTTCGCCTTCTAATAATTCGATATCAACGTAGCGACCTTCTTCAAGTTGATACTGCTTTCCGCCTGTTTCGACTATTGCGTACATCTTTTTGTCCTTTCATTTGTGGGTTTCGTAACCCCGGCGGGGTTTTATAAACGATTGACCCGAGTAATCACGTACAAATATTATCGCGCAGTCCAAAATCCCTGTCAAGTAGTTTTTACATTTGTTAATCTTCATTTGTTCAGTGTTATGATTTGTACTCTGTCGGAGGTTGTTGTTCTAGCGTGCCGGTATTGACCTTTTAAATGTTTTATATTATACTTAGCGTATAATACAAGCTATAAAGGTGGTGAAAATATAAATGGCAGAAGTTAAAGTTGGCGAAAACGAAAGCATTGAAAGCGCATTAAGACGTTTCAAAAAGAAAATCCAAAAAGCAGGTATTCTTTCTGAAGTTAAAAAACGCGAAAGATATGAAAAGCCAAGTGTAAAAAGAAAACATAAATCTGAAGCTGCTCGTAAAAGAAAAGTTTAAGATTTTTAAATAAGTTAAATAGGGCGAAAGTTTTTAAACTTTCGCCCTATTTTTTACAATCGGGACAAATTTTTTGTCCCGATTGGGTCTATATTAAATAATACTGAAACCTATAATTGAATTTGTATTGATGTTGAACCAATCATAGGCTACAAATACATCAATATTACATTCACAGCCGGATTTGTTATAGTTGCAGACCTCTTCAAGCCTTGCGATTTTTACATCTTTTAACGCGATGATACAGTCGTGGCAGTTTTTGCATTTTCCCTCGTAGTTATGAATTCGTCCAAGAATCTGCAGATGATTTGTCAGAATAAGTACTTGTCTTGTTGCGTTTTCTTCCATAATATTGTTGATAATTTCGCCTAAATTTTTTGACATATAAACCTCCTTTTCGGATAGTTTAAGTCTTTTTTATTATTTTTTAATCCGCCCGGTTATCATATTCTTTTGTTTTCAAATATATTTTTATTTTTTAATTTTTCTTTAGGAACGACAAGTCCGCAATATTTACACGCAAACAGTTGATTTGAGCTGTCAAGCGGTAAAAACAAGTGCTCACAATCATCTTCTCCAAGATTTTCGATGTTTGAATCCTGGAGCTCAAAAACGGGTATAGGTTTTGATGCACTTTTCTTTTTAAAGGCTCTGATTATTAGTTCAAGAATGTACATTTTATAGAGTGAAACTTTCCGGGAGTAATTGAGCTAATGTATAAATTTTTAAATCATTTCCGATTTTTACTATGACATCAAGCTCTTCATCGTGTTCGCAGAATTCATGTAAGACCTGGCGGCAAGCTCCGCAAGGCGTGCAATTATCTTGTTTTGGCGAAAAGATTGCAACTGCTTTAATTCTTCTTTCTCCGTTTGCAATGGCGTTTCCGATAGCGTTTCGCTCGGCGCAAATAGTCATCCCAAGGCTTCCGTTTTCGAAGTTGCATCCGACGTAGGTATTATCCTTATCAGTTAATATGCAGGCACCTACCGGGAATTTTGAATACGGTGAATATGAGTTTTTTGAAACTTCTTCCGCTTTTTGCATTAACTCTTCGTATGTCATACCCGCCTCCTTTTTATTCCATTATAACCACAATTTCAAAAAACGTATCCATTAATCAGATGATAGCATTAATATTTGTTAATATTTCCGATTATCTTTAAAGATTTTTGCTATTTGGTCGTAAATATTAGTATAAGACAAACTAAGGACGTACTATGGAAATTTCCGCAATAAGTGCCGTATCACCAAAACAAATTGATTGGCGCAAGCTTACAGCAAAAGAAATAATTAAATATGATCAGCAGGGAGTTGAGGTTCCTGGTGAATATTTGCAGTGGGCAAAGCAGTTTCAGGCTGATATAAAGTCTGCGGAAAATGATGATACGACTTATGAAATGGCTGTAAGTGCCGGCGCTAATGTGGCAACTGCAAACATTTCTGCGAATGCAGAACAAGATGTAGAAGGTGATGAGGAGAAATTGACTGCAGCGCAAAGACGGGATAAAATGCTGCAAGATGGTGAAAATTATTATAAAGTTGCCAAAGTTTTTTCTGCTGAAAGTGTTGAAAAAGCCGCTCAATCAGAGGATTCTTCTTCTCGTTTGTCTGAAATTGGTTCAATTTCAGATGTTAGAACTCAAACCCTTGAATCGGAAATTGATACTCTGATGACTCAGGCTGACGAATTAAAAGCCCAAATAAATTCGCTGAAAACTCAAAAATCAACAAGCGGATTAGGTAATATAATTCAGATAAAACACCTTGAACGTCAATTAAAATCTCTCGGTATCCAGGGACAAACAATGGCAGGTGCTGTTGATTCGGATTTGAATGAGTATAAATCAGATATTGGTTCTCAAGATGAACTTAACTCAGGGAATATTGAGCATGGCTCTGTTACAATGGAAATGGGTGATAGGATAAAGTCTATCTTTTGGTTCCATGCCGCAGGAGTAATTATTGAAAGAAACGGGAAAAAAGCCGTTGAAAAAGGTCAGGATGCTCAAGATATCGGAAAAGAAATTCAACAAAAAAATAATTCTAATCTAGTACAAGTTCGAAAATTAGAAAGTCAAATTGCGGCTAAAACTGGTGCTTCTGCTGCTTCTTCCGGTTCTGCAAAAAATAACGAGGAGGATGGTTCTGATGCAGATAAGAAAGATTCTGCAAACCAATCAGAATCCGAACAAACCAAAGATATAGCCGCAATGGGTAACATGAACGAAATTCTCCAGTATAAAATCAGAAAAGGCGAAGAGGTCAGCACTTAATTTCTAAGGCTTGAGATTGCTTTTTCTATATTTTCTGATTTGTAAATGTAGTTTCCTGCAACAAGCGACGTTGCACCTTTTTGCGTACAGATTTTCCCGGTAATATCGTTAATTCCGCCGTCAACCTGGATTATAAGATTTTCGGGTGCGTTGGTTTTTATTGTTGAAATTTTATCGGCGCAATCCTGAATGAATTTTTGCCCGCCAAAGCCCGGTTCTACCGTCATTACAAGTAATAAATCCAAATCCTTTAAGTAAGGTAATATTTCATTTGGGGATGTTTTTGGCTTGATTGATAAGCCCGCTTTAACCCCGAACGATTTAATTAGGTTGATTATTGTTTTAATCTTATCTTGCTCAACTGCGGCTTCGTAGTGAAATGTTATAATGTCTGCGCCGGCTTTTGCAAAGTCTTCTATATATTTTTCGGGATTTTCTATCATCAAATGCACATCAAGCGGTAAGTCGGTAACCTTGCGCAAAGACTTTACAACCGGAATTCCGATTGTAATATTGGGAACAAAATGTCCGTCCATTACGTCAACATGTATCCAATCTGCGCCATTTGTTTCAACAAGTTTTATATCTCTTTCAAGATTAGCAAAGTCGGCGGATAAAATTGATGGCGAAATATAAGTTTTTGTCATTGTTAAATTATTCCTAATTTCTTGCAGGCTGTATATGCGCATCTTTGCTCAGCTTCTTTTTTTGTGGAGCCTTTTTCGACAGCCAAGACTTCTCCGTTATAGCTGACTTCTATTTTAAATTCCTTTTTATGTTCAGGGCCTGTCGCTTCCAGTAATCTGTATACAGGTGTATTTTTTGTAAGCCCCTGGGTATATTCTTGTAGAATCGCTTTTGCATTAAATTTTTCAAAGTGCTCTCGTACATCTTCAATATAAGGTTCAAAAGTCCTTTTTATATACTCAACAACTTCCGCGTATTTCCCGTCAAGGTAATATGCTCCTAACGTTGCTTCAAACGCGCATGCACAAATAGAATTAAGTTTTCTGCAGCCTTGCTTTTCTTCATGTCTGCCAAGTATTATTAAC
Organism: Muribaculaceae bacterium; assembly: GCA_023665935.1. GTDB lineage: Bacteria > Cyanobacteriota > Vampirovibrionia > Gastranaerophilales > Gastranaerophilaceae > Zag111. The sequence goes on from JAMPCZ010000012.1 coordinate 4,450, forward strand.
TGCTGTAAACCGTTTTTCTTTGCAATATCAGCCAATGTATTATCTGAAACAATAATACTTCGGATTTTTGAGAGTTCTCCCTCCGGTGCTTCAGGATATTTTTTATACAAAACGTCCGAAATTGACAACTTTAAAACTGCATCCCCTAAGAATTCAAGTCTTTCATAGCATTCAATTGCTGAAATATTCAATTCCTTAGTGTAGGAAGAGTGAGTAAGCGCGTATCTGTATAAATCTTTGCTAATTGTTTCTATTCCGAAAATCTCAGCAATAGTTTTCATTAGAACAACCCTTTCACAAACCCTGCGAGAGTATCTATCCATTCTGTATGGAAAACAAAACATTTACAGAAATAATACATCACAGGAATTGTTAATATAAAACTGTCTGTTCTGTCTAAAAATCCGCCATGACCGGGCAAGCTTGTTCCTGAATCTTTCACCCCTGCATCTCTTTTTATTAATGACTCGCATAAATCTCCGATTTGTGCAAATACTGTGCAAATGATTGCTCCAAATACCATTACGTACCAAGCGACTTCAATATTCAACAGGTAGTTCATATATGCCCAAATTAATAGCGAACCTCCAATTGCGAATGACATTCCGCCGATAGAGCCTTCAATAGTTTTATTTGGACTGATGACGGGAGCCAGCTTATGTTTTCCGAATTTGCTTCCTATATAGTAGCCTCCGATATCCGTGAGTAATACGGATGTGAACATTAAAACAATAAAGCCTAATCCGCTGTCATATTTTGTATTAGACAGATTTCTTAAAAACATCAAATGCAGCGGGAACCATCCGCAATAAACCATTCCGAGCAAAGTTGTTGCGACGTTTGCAATGTAAGGCTGGCGACCCTTGAATAACACCCACATAAATGAACACATTGCACAAATCGTTAGAGTTATTGCAACCAAATCCACCCTGTTGAAGTATACAACCGCCGCCAAAATAGCTTCTGTCAGGTAAATGACTTTAAGGCTTGGATAAAAACCTTTATGGTTCAGCATTTTTACATACTCTTTTGAACCGGCTGCAAGCATAAATATCAGTAATATTAATAAAGCTATTCCGCCGTACATTATGCACGATAATACAATCGTACCTAAAATCAGACCGGTCAGCATTCTTGTCGCATTTTTATTCAAGCCCAAATCCTTCATTATACTGTCATAACCTCTTTTTCTTTTACTGCGACTGCGCTGTCAATATTTGCGGTATATTTATCTGTCAATTTTTGGATTTTATCTTGATTATCTTTTACCAAATCTTCAGGCAGCTTTTCGCTTTTTTCAAGTTTTTTCAGGTTATCTGTCATATCGCGGCGGATATTTCTAACTGCAACCTTAGCGTCTTCACCCAATCTTTTTACATCTTTGGTGATTTCACGTCTTCTGTCTTCTGTTAGCGGCGGGAATGTCAGTCTGATACAAGTTCCGTCACTGTTAGGAGTGATTCCGATTTCAGCTTTGATAATAGCTTTTTCGATTTCTTTCATAATTGTTTTATCGTAAGGAGTGATAACCAATGTTGTACCGTCTTGAACCGAAACTTGTGACATTTGTCTTAACGGTGTTGGTGCTCCGTAATATTCAACAACAACTTTATCTAAAATTCCCGGATTAGCGCGGCCTGAACGGATTGTTCCAAACTCTTTCTGCAATTGGGCAATCGCTTTTTCCATTTTTTCTTCTCCGAATAAAAATAATTCTTCTAAAGATTCTGACATTTTTTACCTCTTTCGTATTATTTAATTAACTAATGTATGTTCCAAGTTTTTCTCCGTTCAAGATGCTTTTGATTCCGTCTTCTTTTTTGAAATCAAAAACAACAATCGGAATATTGTTTTGTTTACATAATGCACAAGCTGAAGTGTCCATTACTTTCAAACCGTTTTTAATAATTTCATCATAGTTGATGTTTTCAAGTTTTTTTGCTTCAGGGTTAGTATTCGGATCATCTGTGTAAACACCGTCTACGCCGTTTTTTGCCATAAGCATCGCTTCCGCGTTGATTTCAGAAGCTCTCAGTGCTGCAGCGGTATCTGTAGTGAAGAATGGATTGCCTGTTCCTGCCGCAAATATTACAACTCTGCCTTTTTCAAGGTGTCTGATTGCTCTGTGACGAATATACGGTTCTGCAATTTGGTTCATCGCAATTGCGGATTGAACCCTGCATTGAACGCCGATTTGATTTAACGCACTTTGAAGTGCAATTGCATTCATAACGGTGGCAAGCATTCCGACATAATCCCCTGATGCTTGATCCATTCCGAGTTTTGCGCTGTTTTTCATCCCGCGGAATATATTACCGCCGCCGACAACAACTGCAACTTGAGCACCATTTTCGGTTACTTTTTTTATCTCATTTGCAATCATTGCAACAGGAGCTTGGTCAATTCCGAATTGTTGGGTTCCAAGCAGTGCTTCTCCGCTTATTTTTAATAAAATTCGTTTATATTTCAATTTTGTATCTCCCTTTATCCTTTGTTTTATCCTAGCTTAAACTTAACCTAAAGTAAAGCATTATCTTATTCCATGTACTCCTGAATTGTTATTGATTCTATACCTTCAAGGTCTTGGAATGCTTTGTATAAACTTTTTATCGGCTTGCGACCGGATATGTCGACAATACAACTGATTTTTGAGCTTTGATTATCTTCGTTTTTCAGATTCTTTTTGGAGAACTCTGAAATTTCATCGTATTTATCCAATATAAATGAATGGATTTTTTCTGCGTTATCTTTGCTGCATATTATGCTTAGTTTTACTCTTCGGGTTTTCTTAGTACTTGTCGGCAGAACATTTCTTTCTAAAACTCTTATTGATACGAGAGTCAGGATAGAAAGTATTGTGCCTGCAAAGGCGATATCGTACATCCCCGCACCGCAAGCCATGCCGATACTTGCCGCAATCCACAGTGTAGCCGCTGTCGTAAGTCCGAGTACTATAGGACCGTTTCGCAACACCGTACCTGCACCGATAAACCCGATACCCGTAACAATTTGAGCAGCAACCCTTGATGTATCTCTTATGCCCGTTGCCTGATCGATAATTACGTTATCTCCTGGCGCAAATGTCGGAAATCCGTAGATTGAAATCAATGTGAATACACACGCCCCCAAACAGACTAAAATATGTGTTCTTAGCCCTGCGTATTTGTTTGTTAGTTCCCTTTCCAGTCCGATACTGAATCCAAAGATAACTGCAACTGTTACTCTTATTATGAATTCCAGGTTTATCAGATTTGATAAATTTTCAATTGGTATTGACATAATCACCTCTTATTAGTGTTGTAGTTTATATAATTTTTCTTGTAGTTTTTTTTGATATTTTTTACCTTCATCAAACTTTCCGAGCTGTCTGCAAATTTCTACTTTATCTTGGAGTGCTTCAATGTTGTTTGGCGCAAATTCTAATGCCGTATTTATTGCAGTTTCAGCTTCTTTCCATTTGTTTTCTTTCATTTTGATACCGGCAATATATCTGTAATTTGCGGCACTTTTCGGGTTCTTTTTTATCCGATTTTTTAACAGGTTCTTTGCAGCTTTTAATTCGCCGGTTTTTGTATAAATTTGAATCAATAATGTATCGCTGTTAAGTTCTTTTGCAAGGTTCAGCGCGGCATTGTAATCTCCGGTTTTAAAATAACTGTAGGCTGCCAAATATTGTATCCCTTTCCGATTTTCTCCGGTAGATATTTTTTCGTATTTCAGGTAATATTCTATTGCTTCATCGTAGTTTTGCGTAATTACCAGGATAGGCATTATCGCTTCCAGTGTATAAGTTTTTTGCGGTATAAAGACGGAGTATTTTACGGCTTTTCTAAGATAGTCAGCCTGTTCGCTTCCGTCTTGAATTGACCAAGCTTTCCACACAAGCAGAAACGGAGTTATCCATATTGCTATTAGTGCAAAAATTAGCACTAATACCGAAAAAATAAGCATCCCTAAGTTAATCTTTTTCATACTCTTCTTTCTACCTTACTTTCGATTTTGGATCCAGTATATCTCTAATAGTATCACCTATTAAATTAAATGCCAAAACTGATACAAAAATTAAAAAACCGGGAGTCAGGAGCCAAGGACGATATAAAATATTTGTAAATTCTTGAGCTTCTTTGAGCATATTTCCCCAGCTTGCATCGGGCTGCTGGATTCCCAGTCCCAAGAAGCTTAGCCCTGATTCCGATAAAATATACGATGGGATTGACAATGTCATCGCAACTATAACAAAACTTGTTGTCTGCGGTAATAAATGTTTTGTTATTATTCGGAATTTTGAAGCCCCGATGGCTTGTGCAGATTGGATGTATTCCTGATTTTTGAGCGATAACACCATTCCTCTGACGACTCTTGCAAATCCTGCCCATCCTATCAGTGCAAGAATTATTACAATGAGCAGAAACCTTTGAGTACTTGTCATGCCGGGCGGCAGAATAGAGGCAAGAATTATCAGCAGATAAAAGCTTGGTATTGACATAATCCCTTCGGCAAATCTCATCATTATGCTGTCAATTTTTTCGCCGAAATATCCTGAGATTCCGCCGTATAACAAACCAATCGGAAACAGTATAAATAATGCTAAAAATCCTATTGTCATAGATATTCTTCCGCCAAAAAGCAGCCTTGAAAATACATCTCTTCCGTTTATATCTGTTCCTAAAATAAATATCCTGCCATCTTTGTCCGTTGTGAACAAATGTCTTTTCATCGGTATTAAGCCAAGGAATTTATACGGCTGTCCTTTTGAGAAAAATTTTATATGATGTTTTTTACTGCGGTCAAGATTATATTTTATTTCAAGATTTTCATTATCAAATTCTCTTACATAGTTATAGGTGTACGGTTTTGAGAGTTTTCCGTTTTCATCTATCGTAAAGATTTTTGACGGTGGAACATATGCCATGGTTCGGTCTGAAAAATCTTTGGTATATGGTGCAATAAAATCTGCAAAAAATAATGCCAAATATATCACCCCAAGAACTATTAGAGCAATTCTTGCAAATTTATCTTTCCAAAGTTGTTTTATTATATCCTTAAACAATTTTTAACTCGATTCTGTTAAGAGATTCTTCGGCTTGTTATCATCCTGAGAGTTAGCGAAGAATCTCATAAATACCGCCTCAGGATGACTTTATCTTATCCTCCGCTTCTAATCCTCGGGTCTGTTATGACAAGGAGTATATCTGCTAACAGGTTGCCTAGAATTAACATAATTGCTCCCATCATAAGTGATGCCATAACAAGGTTTATATCAGATTTTAAAACAGCTTCTAAAATAAGTCTGCCAAGTCCCGGGTATTGAAATACATATTCTGTTAGAGCTGCACCTGACAGTAATCCTGCAAATTCAAACCCTAAAAGCGTAATCATCGGATTTATTGCATTTCTCAATGCGTGTTTGTATATTACCATACTTTCAGACAGCCCTTTTGCCCTTGCAAATTTTACATAATCACTATCTAAAACATCAAGCATATTTGCTCTCATTTGACGCTGCAGCCCGGCTAAAGAAATCGTAAACAGTACAAATACCGGTAGAATCAGGTGATATGCTATATCTAAAATCTTTTTGCCAAAGCTTAAATCTGCGAAATTAGGGCTGGTTAACCCTCCGATAGGAAACCACCCGGTTTTGACCGCAAATAATAGTAACAGTACAGCAAAGAAAAACGACGGAATAGCCATTCCTATACTGGTTAAAACTGTAAGAATTCTGTCAAATGACGTTTTCCATTTTACAGCTGCAATTATTCCCAGCGGAACCCCGACAAGCCAGGTTAACAGAATTACCATAGTTGTCAGCAGTAATGTATTAGGAATTCTCTCTTTTAATTTTTGGCTGACTTTTTCTCCTGTTGAAGTTACACCTAAGTCACCCTTAATAAATGAGAATGCCCATTTACCGTATTGGATTATTATTGGTTTGTCCAGCCCAAGCCTTTGACGTTCTTTTTCTACTGTTTCCGGTGATATTGACGGGTTTAATTTTAATTCCGCCAATGGATCGACTGGTGAAAGTCTTATAATAAAAAAGCTTATAAACGAAACTATAATGAGCAGTGGAATCGTTTGTATTATTCTTTTTGAAATGTATTTTAATATTTCCATTATTGTTAAACCCTCACCCTAGCCCTCTCCCTATGAGAGGGTATATTTTATTTGACATATATTTCTTCGATGTTATGTGTAAGTCCGCCAAGGCTTGACGGATATATGTTTTTAAACTTATTTCTTATTGCGACGATTATTACAGGTGAATATATGTAGATAAACGGTTTTTCTTTATGTACGATTTCCTGATATTTGTCGTAATATTTTTTTCTGTCTTCAAATTTAGTTGCTAAAGCTCCTTTGGTAAAACATTCATCCAGTTCTTTTTCCCATTGTAAGATGTTAATTTTACCCTCGTCGGGGTTTCTCATATTAAACATATGAAGTCGTCCGTCAGAAAGCCAAACGTTTTTGCCGCCGTTAGGCTCAAGCGGAGAACCGGTAAGTCCCATTATAACCATGTCCCAATCAAAGGTACTGACAAGTTTATTTACCAGTGAATTGAATTCAATCGGCTTAAAGTTAACTTTCATTCCCAGGTCTTCAAGGTCTTGCTTTACCATGACTCCGATTGCTTCACGTTCGGTGTTTCCGGCATTTGTATAAAGATCAAATTCAACCCTGTTTCCGTTCTTATCGTAAAGGATTCCTTTTTGGGTATAAAATCCTGATTTTTGCAGGAGCGATTTAGCTTTTTCTATATTTTTGCCGTAAGGTTTGATATTTTTATTTAAGTAGATGGAGTTTAAGCTTTCCGGCGTAAACAGAGGCTCTGCGATTCCGTTAGCAATATTAAACACCATGTTTTTTCTGTCAACGGCTAAGTCGACGGCACTTCTAAAATTAACATCTCTGAACCACTTTTGTTTAATCGGATTTACGTAATATTTGCCGTCTTTTCCTTTACGGTCATTGAGATTCATTGAAAGGTATGTGGTGGAGGTTGTCGGGCCGAGGTTGTATAATTTAAAGTCTGAATGCGGTTCAAGTGATTTGTACCTTGCAACCTTTGAGCCCTGCAATGTTATTGTATCAAGTTCCCTTGCTTCAAATTTTAAAACTTCGTTGTTCAAATCTCCTACTATCAGATAAATAAGCTTATCTAAGTATGGTAATTTTTCTCCCTTTTTGTTAATTTCGTAATAATTGGGATTTCTGTCAAATACTATTCTTTGAGCCGGTACATATTCTTTTAGTCTGAATGCGCCTGAAGTAACAAAATCCTTTGGCGGAGTGTTTGTTGACAGGAAGGAGTCAAAATAAGTTTTCCCCTTTTTTACTGCCGGCATGAAGATGTGTTTGGGAGCAATAGAGGTGGACAATAGTCTGATAAACGGGGCGTACGGTTTTGGTGTAATAAATTCCACGGTGTAATTATCGACTTTTTTTACCTCGGGAAGTTTGTCATCTATAACTAATGAATCTCGTACCGATGTATCTCCAAATCCTGCAAAAATAATGTTTTTCCACGTAAAAATGACATCATCCGCGGTAATAGGTTTTCCATCAGACCATGTTATGCCGTGTCGAAGCTTTATTGTGTAGGTTTTTCCGTCTTCTGATATAGAGTATGATTTTGCAAGTTTTGGTGAAGGTTCTCCTGTTATCGGGTTTGTAGAAATCAGTCCGTCATACATAATACCTGCCATTGTGGAAGATGTATTATCTTTACTGTTAAACGGATTGAAGGTCTTTGGTCCTTCCCCGATTGTGGAGGAAATCAATTCGCCTCCAAATTTTCCTACAGGAGCTTTGGACTCCAGGTAATCAATCCCACCTATTGTTACATTTACGGGGGCTGGGTATTCTGTGGTTATGTTGTTTGATTTTTTAGTCTGTTTGGTAAGTTTTTCCTGCGGAATGTCTTTTATCAAGCACCCTTTTAGTAAAACTCCAATAACCAAAATTACTAATATTACCCTAAAAACTCTCCTAATCATGTTTTCAATATATCATAAAAAGAATTAATTATATTATCTTGTCGGACAGATTCAAAATTTAATTGTAACAAATTGTTAAGCGATAGCTTTACATTTAACAAGTTTTTTTTTGTTTGCACTTATAATGGACAATATCAAAACTATTATATAGGAGAAATTATTATGAGAATTGCACCGGTTTCTTTAAATCAACAGAAATCACAATCTTTTGGTACTCTACATTTTGAATTGGATAAACCATCAAAACAACTATATTACGACATGTGTAAGGAGCAAGGTTATAGCGAGTCATGGACTCTTGAATGTATAGGCGGGCTGAATAAAATCATTGCAGATATGGACGAAAAAACCGATAAGCAAGTTCAATGGTTTTTGAACCAAAGTCCTGCAACCCGTTATTTGCTGGCTAAGGATGTATGGCCGGAAAAAACAGTGGTTCCGTTATCTGTCAGAAGGGTTCAGGCAGATGAAAATAATCAGGATTTGGTTGCGACTATTGACGGTCGATATTCTGTTACTGCTGAAGATATAGAAGATATGAAGCCTTACACCCCTCAGCGCAGATATAATGATATGGATTACAGAGCATTTTTGTACAGATTACCGAAAGTCGACTTTATTATTGATGAATTAATCATTCCGCAGGTTTTAGAAAAACCTCTTTACGTAAAGGCTGCTAATGAATTTGCCGAACGTGCGGATATGGATGATGAAACTAAGGTAAAAGATATTCGTAAAGATATCAATGAATGGCTAGGCTAGAATAGTTAAATTTTAAATTTTACGTAAAAGTCGATACTTCAAACTAAGCTTTTAAAAGCATTTAGAGCTAACGGTTTGAATCGGCTTTTTGCGTGTTTAATCAAGCTGTAAGTTATGACAGTCTGTACCGCCGGTTTTAATCAGCTTATATTTGTCTGCGATTTCTTCTATTTGTTCAGGGTTAGAAAATTTAATATATTTTCTCCATCTCGGGTACGGATAATAAACTTCAATTCCATCCAGTCCCATATCTGTAAGCTCTTTTACGAAGGTATCAAGTGATAAAGCCCAACAGCATGCCGGATGTGCTAAAACGGCAATTCCTCCTGCTTGATGAATTGAGTCTATTAATTCTTTAAGATTTCTTTTCGCAAAAATTCTTACTATATCGGCTACTGTGCCTTTTTTATCTTTTGCATAAAATTTTTGCATTCCTGCGTTGTTGGTATCAAACCCGTAAGCAAGCAGGTGAAGAAATATATATTTGTACCAAACATCAAATTCTGCGCCGATAATTACCTCTGTCCTGGGGTTTTCAATGTGTCCTTGAACCGTATTGTGATCTGTTATTGCAAAAGCCTTTATTCCCTTTTCTTTAGCCATTTTTACAATTTGGCGGAATTCGGCTTTCCCGTCAGAATATGTGGAGTGGATATGTAAATTAACTCTTCCGCCCTCATAATCTTCTTTTGTTAAGGTTTTTATTAATTCTATTTGGTTATTCATTAAAAAATAGTCCTATTTGTTATAAAATTATATTACAAAGGAGGCTTTATGTCCAAATATGAGATAAAAAACAGTATATGGTTTACTTTGGCGGAAGGGATTAGGATTTATTTTACCAATATTGATAAATTCTTTTTATATATGTTGTTTCCTGTGTTTGGACAATTGATTGGTATTGCGCTGGCGTTTGGGTTGACATTAGGCTTTTCAGATATAGTTGCGCAGCGCGCCGATAGTCTTACGCATGCTCTCCTGCTGATTATTCTTTTGGCAATGCCGGGGTTGTTGATATTTGTTAAAGCATTTTGGGATTTTATGGTTGCATACGTGGCGATAAATTCAATGGCTGAAGGTGCTGTTAACACTGGCAGAGTTTATGATTTTCAATCACATAACGAAGTTGCCACAAGAAGATGTACTAATTTTATTTTGCTTCTTCTTGCCGTCGGGATAATGAGCGGACTAGCCTCTAATATCTTACTTATGGTTCCGGGATTTATTTTGTGGATTTATTTTATCCTTGTTTATCAAGTTTTCACATTCGAGCCTGAACTGTCCACTGTAGAGTGTTTTAAGAGAAGTTTTAATCTGGTGAAAGGGCATTGGCTGCGTACGGTTATTTTGCTTGGGATTTTGTGGTTCTTCTCTATTTATATTATCTCAACCGGAGTAAGTGTCGTTTTTGATTATTTGAACCTGACTGATAAAATTTGTTCAGCTTTCAATTTTATTACAAACACGATACCGCTGGATTCTTGCAACAGGGCTTTAACTTATTTTAATCAACCGATTATTACTCCTGATATGATATCAAAATCTATATTTTATTCGATATTAACAAGTATTGTACTGGGTTTGACATTGCCGATTAGAAGTATTTGCTGGACGTTGTGGTACGGGAATTTGGTCAATTTGGCAAACCGTAAAGAATCTCAGCCAAGAAAAAAGCGGGCTAAATATGAGGAATAGCGAATGTTTATTTGTAAGAATTGCAAATCTGTTGATAAATTTGAACTTATGTTTTCTCCTGATTATAACGGGGAGAAAAACTTTTCAAAGCGTTATAACGACAAAGGCGAGATAGAAATAACCGTTGATGGGTATATTTTTGTTCCTGATTTGCAGTTTATGAATGACCATGCGGTATGTCGTTATTGCGGTCAGATTTATATTTGGGATTATGAGTAGGGCAGCTGATAAATTTAAGGAGAATCATTATGAGATTAGAAAACAGGGAAAATAACCAAACACGCGAGATTAGATTTACCAAAAACTATACCAAAAACGCATTGGGGTCAGTTTTGGTTGAGTTTGGGGATACGAAAGTCATAACGACCGCCTCTGTAGAAGCGGGTAAACCAAAATGGATGGATAAAGATGAAAAAAGAGGATGGTTAACTGCTGAATATTCCCTGCTTCCTTCTTCTACTTCTACTAGGTGTCAGCGTGAAAGAACAAAGATTTCAGGTAGAACTCAGGAAATTCAGCGTCTAATAGGAAGAAGTTTAAGAGCCTGTGTGGATTTAGAAAAAATGCCGGATTTAACAATAACAATTGATGCTGATGTAATTCAAGCAGACGGTGGTACCAGAACGGCAAGTATTTGCGGAGGGTTTGTTGCGTTGGCGGATGCGGTAGAAAAATTGTTAGCAGATGGCACATTGGCAGAAAACCCTATAATTGAACCTGTTGCAGCGATTTCTGCGGGGATTGTTGATGGTGAAGTTCGATTAGATTTGAATTATGCGGAGGATTCTCATGCTCAAGTGGATTCAAATGTTGTTTTGACAAAGAGCGGCAAAATTATTGAGTTTCAAACAACGGCGGAGGGAGAACCTTATGAGTTTGATAAGATGATTGAAATTTTTAATGTTGCTCAAAAAGGTATAAATGAAATTATTGAAAAATATTAGTTTTTAGGATAATCTTTTGTTATGCGAAAATTTGGATTGTGTTTATCTGTGTTAATTTTGATATCGGGGACGATTGGTTATTGCCGCTCCGGTGCTGATGTTTCGGTTCAGTCTACCGTTGGTGTCGGTGACTCTACAGAGCGTGCCCTTGATGCTACAAAACCAACTAAAGCCGAGCGAAATGAACAAAAAGAGAGAGAAAATCGTTCTAATAAGTATATAAAGCTGAGAAAGAAAATTTCAAAGCATGACAAAACAAGATTGCACAAAGAAAAAGAATTAGAATATTTAGAGTATAGGTTAGAATTAAAAAAACAAAAATTAGAAATGTTAGGCGTGGATTTGCCGAAAGGAGAAAATTAAATGAAAAAATTATTGATTTCAGTTATGATGTTAAGTGTTTTATTTGTTGGAACTGGGGCTTTTGCAGGTACACTTTCCGATAAGTTGAATAATGCTGCAAATGCTGTAAGTAAAAAAGAACAAGCTTTAACCCAAGCTCAAAAAGATGCGCAAGCAAGACAAAAAGCTCGCGAGCAAGAGATTCAAAAACAAAGAGAAGCTAATCAAAAAGCGGCAGAGCAAAGAAAAAAAGAATGGGAACAAAAGCAAGCTCAAGCTAAAAAAGATGCAGAAGCAAGACAAAAAGCTAGAGAAAAAGCGGTTCAAGAAAAGAAAGATGCTTGGAACACTTTAATCGGAAAATAATTTGATTAAATAATACAGTGTCAGCGGCGGATTTTTACGAATGTAAAAATCCGCCTTTTTTCTTGCTATCAAAACATATCCGTGATATTATAGGCTAGTCAGATAAGGGAACTTTCAATTATTTATGATAGTCGAAAACGAAATAAAAATAGCAAAAGGTGCAAAAATTCTTGTTGAAACACTCAAAATTTTGGGTGTTGATACTATTTTTGGCTATCCTGGCGGAATCGTTTTGGATGTTTATAATGAGTTATTTGACTGCAAAGATATTAAGCATATATTAGTTCGGCATGAACAGTCGGCGGTGCATGCTGCTGAGGGGTATGCAAGGACAAGCGGTAAATGCGGTGTTGTTATTGTAACCTCGGGACCCGGAGCGACGAATACGGTGTCAGGAATCGTGAATGCTTATCTTGACGGTTATCCGCTTCTTGTTTTGACAGGGCAGGTTTCTAAAAGGTTAATTGGTAAAAATTCGTTTCAGGAAGCTGATATTTGTGATATTACTAAATCTTGTACGAAAAAAACTTACCAAGTTACTTCCGCAAAAGATATTCAGCCTGTTTTGAAAGAGGCTCTTTCTGTTGCGATGTCGGGGAAAAAAGGTCCTGTTGTGGTTGATTTGGTCAAGGATATTTTTACCGAATCTGCTGAATTTGATTCGATTGATTATTTAGAATCGGCTTATAAAAGCAGCGTTTCTGATTTTGATATAAATAATTTAGCTGATAGAATAAATAATTCTTTGAACCCGGTGATTGTTTGTGGCGGCGGGGTTCGTCATTCGGGAGCTGAGGATTTATTATATAATTTTATCCAAAAAACTTCTATCCCTGTTGTTGACACAATGATGGGACTTGGGGCATATCATCAGGATGCCGAAAATTATTTGGGTATGGTTGGAATTTTTGGAGATAAAGCCGCAAATAAAGTTCTAAAGGATTCTGATTTGATTATATCGCTTGGAGCAAGGTTTAACGATAGAATTACGTGCATGTTTGACGATGCGGATTTCGCGGGTAAGTTTTTCCAAGTTGATATCAATGGAGATGAAATTTCAAAAAATATTTCTGCGGCTGGCTTTATTATCGGAGATATTTTTGAGGTATTAAACAGGCTGAATCATAAAGAAATAAAGAATTTTTCTGATTGGCTTGATAGTGCAAAAAGTTTAAAAAGTTTAAATGTCAAAAGTCAAAAAACAACAAATCTGCTTCATTCATTTGAGGTTGTAAGCAAGATTAATGAATTTACAAAGAATAAAAATGTTATTTTTACGTCTGAAGTTGGGCAGCATCAACTTTGGGCGGCAAGGAATTTGACGTTTAATAAAAATCGTAAAATTTTAATGTCAGGCGGTTCAGGTACTATGGGATTCGGTTTCCCTGCCGCAATTGGAGCGGCTATTGCTAATCCTGATTCCGAGATAGTTTGTATTGCGGGTGACGGCTCTTTTCAAATGGGGCTTCAAGAACTCGCAACTTGCGCCGATTACGGCTTAAATATAAAAGTAATGATATTAAATAATGGGTACTTGGGAATGGTAAGACAGCTCCAGGAAAAGAATTTTGGTGCGCGCTATTCTCAGACAAGTATCTCAAACCCTGATTTTGTACAATTAGTACAAAGTTATGGGCTGAAGGCAGTAAGAGTATCAACTTTAGATTGTGTTGATAAGGCTTTAGATACTGCGTTTTCAACAGACGGCACATTTGTTATTGATTTTGCCGTTGAACCGATGGAGATTCTATAAAAATATTATCCCCCGCACAGTTTTGACACCCCTTTGGAAGAGGCTTGAACAATATAATGAGAGATTCACAAATTAAGGAAATAAAGGCATTTTACTCCTCTAAACTGAGAAAAAATACGCTGCCGGCAGGGAATGACGGTGGTAAAACTCCGAATGAGCCTGTTTCAAAACCGTTTTTCAATTCCGTTATGGCCAAGTTGAAAACCCCTCCGCAAAGGTAATTTAGTGAGAGCAATGTGAGCAATTCCCACCGCAGGAGCCGCTGCAACCTCCGGTTATCAAGTCGCTGAAATCAAATACGGTATCGTTTAAAACTGTTGATATAACTTTCGGATAAACTTGGATGGCAAGTTTTATCAGCGAACTTTTTAGTTCGTCAAAGTGGGTTGAGTTACCGATAAGTATTGGAGCTTGAGCGATAATTTTGCTGTAAAAATTATCCTTTTCTACATTGTGGATAGTTATTCCGCTGACTTTTGCTCCGTATAAAAAGCTTTGTTGAATAGCATCTTCCCCCTTAAAAGATGGCAGTAATGAGGGGTGAATATTTAGGATTTGCCCCTCATAATCCAACTTTTCTTCATTGAATCCTGTCAGAACCAAAAATTTATATTCTGATAAGTCTGCGTTTTTTTCAACAATTTCGCATTTATCTTCAAAATATTTTTTTATTGCCGAATTAAGTTCTGTGTTTTCGGAACTTATTATTGCAAATTTTTTGTTCATGTTAACCTCGCTTGTAAGATTTTAATACAAAAAGGCAAAAAATAAAATTCACGTGTATTAATACAATGAAGGGAAAATTACGTATGAAAATTTATTCGACTAAGCCGGTATCATTTGGGATGAAGATTCCTGTAAAAACTGCGATAGAAGCTGCAAGCGGCAGATTTTTAAGAGATGCAAAAATTGCGCACCCTGCTCAATTGGATTTGTTATCAAAATTGGGTTCAATAGATGTCCGCCAGTTGTACTTAGGTGAAGTAGCGGATGGTTTGCGAAACATGTCGCATTTGATTCGTGCCCGTCATCCGGAAGTAGCTTCGGCAGCCGAGAGAATTAATAAAGAATGCGATATTATAAATCAGGATAGAACATTTTTACCTGAAAGTGAAGAAATCATAAAAAAGCAAATATCTCAAATGTTAAACGGAGAAGCTAAAAAAATCGGTAAAAAGTTTATTGATATAAGTTCAATGACCTTGGAAGAGTTAGGATTAGATAAATATGCAAATTTATAGTAATACTAAAACTATACCCCAAACATTTACCTCAAGGTTTAATCTTGAAGATTATCAGACTAAACGTTCGTTGCAAGCTCTTAATCGTATGTTGGCAGAAAAACGGGACGGTGCGGAGCTTTATGATTCTTTTATTAAAAAGGTTGAATTGGACGGAAGTAATGATGTTTTTGATTTCCATCAATTTTATAAATATTTTGATATGATTAATGTAAAAACAAACAGAGTTACAAGATTTCATAACCGAACTTTGATAAAGAAACTTTTGGAATTTATTAATGGAAAATTATAATAAAAGTAGAACGAGGAAATCTTGTCATTCTGAACTAGTTTCAGAATCTTAAGATTTCCTCGTTTTGACTTTATTTTATTTTTTATTAGTGGCAAAGTGCAAGAAGTACTCCGGCTGCAACAGCTGAACCGATTACACCTGCTACGTTTGGCCCCATAGCGTGCATTAGTAAGTAGTTTTGATTATTGTATTCAAGACCTACTTTGTTTGATACACGTGCTGCCATCGGTACTGCAGAAACACCTGCTGAGCCGATTAACGGGTTGATAGGTTTAATTTCTTTGCCTGTGATTTTACCGATAATATTCGTACATACGTTCATCAATTTTGCCATCAATACACCTGCTGCGGTTGCAAACGAGAATGCAATGATACCCAAAACAAGGATGAACAGAGTTTGAACAGTCAAGAATTGTTCGGCTGAAAGTTTTGAACCAACAGATAATCCTAAGAAAATAGTAACGATGTTAATTAAAGCATTTTGCATTGTATCGGATAATCTGTCAACAACGCCGCATTCTTTACAAAGGTTACCAAATGTTAACGCACCAACCAGCGGACAAGCATCAGGCAAGAAGATTATACATAGACCCAATACTACAAGCGGGAATATGATTTTTTCTCTTTTTGAAACTGTACGTAGTTGATCCATTTGGATTTGACGTTCTTTTTGAGTTGTTAAAAGTTTCATAATCGGCGGTTGGATAACCGGAACCAAAGCCATATATGAATATGCTGCAACTGCAATCGCACCTAAAAGTTCAGGTGCAAGTTTTGAAGTTACATAAATTGAAGTCGGACCGTCAGCACCACCGATGATACCGATAGCACCTGATTGAGGCAGGGTAAACCCAAAACAGCAAAGAGCCAATAATAATGCTCCGAATATACCGAATTGAGCGGCACCGCCTAAAAGTGCAGTTTTAGGGTTTGCAATCAACGGACCGAAGTCTGTCATTGCACCAACGCCCATAAAGATTATTAATGGGAACAAACCTTTGTGAATACCTGCTTCGTAAATGATTCCCAAAAATCCTGTTGGGTCAGCTATACCTGCCATTGGAATATTTGAAAGCAATCCGCCGAACGCGATTGGAACCAACAATAATGGTTCGTATTGTTTTTTGATACCTAACCAAAGTAAGAACAAACAGATAACAAGCATTATCGGGTGTCCGAATTGGTGCAGGAATTGTTCAAATCCACTTGTGATAGCCGGATCTGCTTTTTCTATCATGTTATAAATGCCTGTAGATTGCCACAGTTGCATTAATCCTTCAGATAATATCATTTTCTACCTCCTGACTAACCTACTGTAACCAATACTTGACCTGTTTGAACTTTGTTACCGACTTCAATATCAACAGATGAAACAGTACCTGATACAGGTGATTTTATTTCGGTTTCCATTTTCATAGCTTCTACAACTGCGATAACGTCGCCTTCATTGATAGAATCTCCGACTGCTACTAATACTTTTAGTACGTTACCAGGTAATGCGGCTTTGATTGGAGTGCCTTCGCCTGAACCTGATGATGCTGCGGCTTCAATACCTTCTTTAACGTTGTAGTCGTAAGCTTTACCGTTAACTGTAGCTTTATCGCCGTTAAATTCTACAGCGTATTTTTTACCGTTAACTGTTACGGTAAATTCATTTGCGTTTGAAGATACAGAAGATTCAGTAGGTTTGTTAGCTGTTTTGTTAACAGAAACAGTACCTTTACCTAATAAGAAGTCAATACCTTTATCAACATTACCGTCTTTACATGCAGCTGCGATGAATAAGTTTTCATCTGTTACAGGAAGTCCTGCAGCTTTCAATCTTTCTTCAGCTGCTTTCAATCCTTTTTCAGGGTCTTTATCGTTTAAGTCAACAACTTTTTCTGTAGTTGGAGCCATACCGATTTTTTCTTCAGCCCACTTAACAAGTTCAGGATCAGGTTCACAAGGAGTTTTTCCAAAGTAACCCAATAACATTTTTGCATACCCTGGGTTAGCTTTTTCCCATGGTGTTTCTGAAATTGCGTTCAAGAATGATTGTTGTGCATAGAATTGAGAAACCGGAGTTACAGATGTTGCAAAACCTCCTCTTTCAACAACTTCTTTCATATTAGCAATAAGTTTAGGGAATTTATCCAGCATGCCCATGTCTTTTAATTGGTTAACAGTTGTAGCTGTCGCGCCGCCCGGTAATGGAGCTTGAATAAGAATAGGGTTAACTGCAAGAGAAATAGGAGAAATCGGATAATCTTTCATGCATTCTTTGAAGATTTCTTCTGTTTCCATGATTTTCTTAATGTCTAATCCTAAATCGTATTCAGTTCCCTTTAATGCGTGCCACATAGATATGATATCAGGTTGACCTGTACCGCCTGAAACAGGTTTCATTGCTAAGTCGATACCGTCAGCACCACCGTCAAGAGCAGCTAAATAAGCAGCTAATCCGGTACCTGCAGTTTCGTGAGAGTGGAAGCGGATGTGAGCATCTGAGCCAAGAATTTCACGGGCCATTTTTACTGTTTCATAAACTTTTCTAGGGTTTGAAGTACCTGATGCATCTTTGAATGCCAAAGAGTCAAACGGAATACCTGCATCAAGAATATTTCTCAAAACTCTTTCATAAAATGCTACATCATGCGCACCTTCACAGCCGTATGGAAGCTCCATCATTGTGATAGTTACTTCGTGCTGCATTCCGTGTTTTTTGATTGAATTAGCTGAATCAATCAAGTTGTTAACATCATTTAATGCGTCAAAGTTTCTAACAACGTTAACACCATGTTTTGCAAACATTTTTGCGTGCATATCAATAACATCACGAGGCTGAGAATTCAAACCTACAACGTTCACGCCACGTGCCAATGATTGCAATTTAACATCTGGTCCAACAGCTTCTCTAATTTTATCCATAGTTTCAAACGCGTTTTCATTACAGAAGAAAATCGGAGCCTGAAATCTTGCGCCACCAGCTGTTTCAAAGTGGTTGATACCGGCATCTACAGCTGCCTTCAAAGCTGGAATAAAGTCTTCAACTAAAACTTTTGCCCCGTAAATTGATTGGAAACCATCTCTAAATGAGGTATCCATAACTTTAATAAGTTTTTTACTCATATATTTTTCCTTTCATTTAATTAAATTCTTATTTTGTCATTCTAAGCAAAACGAGGAATCTCTTATTTTGCCTAAATTTAACGTTTTATCTGCCTCTTCTTGCGGCAACTGCTGCAAGGGCAATTGCGATTGCTTCATCAACTCCTGCGCTGACTTTTTTTGCGGTAGTTTTCACTTCTTCAACCGCCTCAGGGAACAATTTGTTTAAATATGCTACTACATGTTTTAAAACAAACATTGCAAAAATTAAGATTGTAAGGAACACAAGAACAAATCCCATGCCCATTCCGAGTAATACTAACCCGTTTGATAAATTTCCGTCTGTCATAAAATATCTCCTATTGTAAGTACCAGTTCATCATTCTTTTTGGTTTGCAAAACCAGGGCTCCGTTATCACTCACCCTTTTTGCAATTCCGTTTTCTATATTATTAAATATTTGCACATTTAATTCTCTGTTTAAGAAACAGTTTCTCTCGATGTAATCGTTTTTTATAAATTCAAAACCTGTTTTCAAAAAATTGTCATAGTTGTTAAAAAATTCTTCAACCAATTGTTCTCTGAATGTATCAACATCAATTGTTTTTCCGCATTCAAGATTAAGAGCGGTTGCCAGTTTGTTTGGAATATTTTTAACATCTGTTTCATTTGCGTTTAAATTTACTCCGATACCGACCACAAGTCCTTTCAGTTTCTTCCCGCTTATGACGGTTTCAGATAGTATACCTGCTATTTTTTTACCGTCAATTAATACGTCATTCGGCCATTTTATTTGCGGTTTTACACCGTAAGTTTCTAAAACCTTACATAAAACAACAGACAAATACTGGGTGATATTCGGATAAATTTCGTTAAATGTATCTGAGGGTTTTAAGATAAGTGACATGAAAAGGTTTCCTTCACCTAAATCTACCCAGTTTCGGTTCAAACGTCCTCGTCCTGAAGTTTGATGAAGAGCATGAACAACTGTGCGGTCAGGTAATGAATCAATGTTCATTTTCGCATAGCTATTCGTAGAATCTGTCTCCTCTAATCTTATATTTTTCATGTTCTCCCCTGAGGTACAATATACACTTACATTATATAACAAACATAATAAATATATTAAAAATTTAGCGCAAATTTTATTTTGTTCATTCTTAATATAGAAGATGAATAATAATATATCTTTCCAATCCCGAATAAGAATAATCGGCAGTGATGCTTTTATGCAAAAGGTTACCAAGCGCAGACCGAGAAGTGTTGATTATCCGTGGACAATCCGTCAAACGGTTTTTGATACACAAGCTTCAACGACCAAAGTTTACGATTGTACTGCAATGGGAATTAATGACGGTGAGAATGTTTTGTTATTTCATATTTGTCCGACAGAACCAAGAAATAAAAACCTGGATAAAATAAAAGAATTTGTAACAGCAAGCATTAAAGAAAAACTTAATCCGCAAGCTTTGCAAGGTTTTATACTCGGAGGAAAAAAGAATAATATAAACAGTCCGAAAAGTATTAATTTATTTTGTTTCCTGGAAGATATACTGAAAGAGTTAAATATTCCGTATTCAAAATTCAAAGGCGGAGAGTTTGAAAATCATGTTTATTATAATTCAACGACGGATGAATGGCTGATAGGCAATTCGTTATTAGATGATGTGCCTAACTCCGTTTTTGGTTCTCCTAAAAATGCCTTAAATAAAATTTTTGATGAGGTGAATATTGCTCAATGTGATGAGGTAACTTGGTAGTAGAATCTTTTTGCCTGTTTAATAAAATGTAATTTGTTTGCGCAAAAAATTTTTTCGGTGTAAGATTGATTTTGTAGAGAGGGAGAAAAGTGGAACATTGGGTATATACAGCGACGGTTTTAGGTCATGATGTATCTGTTAATTTAGATACACTGATAACGATGTGGCTTTCTATGTTATTGCTGATTATATTGGCGTTGTTTACTACAAGAAAGCTTGATATGGTGCCGGGCAAATTGCAGCTTGTTGGTGAGAATATAGTTAAGTATTTTAATGATGTTGCAAAGTCCAGTATGGGCAATGATGAAGCTCAAAAGCATCTTGCAATTATTTTAACGCTGTTTATGTTTATTTTGACCGCAAATTTAGTCGGTCAGTTCCCTTGGAAGCTTATCCATTTGCATACGGGTGAATTTGCTTCTCCAAATAATGATATAAATATGACTGCGGCAATGGCAATTGTTGTGTCTATTTATTATATATTTTACGGAGTAAAAAGGAACGGGTTTAAGTTCTTTTTCAAAGGATTCAGTATCGACGGTATAATTATTACGCTGGTTGATACTTTGGAGCTCTTTGTCAGACCGTTTTCGCTTGCTCTGCGGCTCTTTGCAAATATTTTTGCGGGCGAGGTTTTGGTTGCAACAATAGTTAGTCTTGTTGCAGTTGTGATTCCTCTTCCTTTTATGCTTTTTGAATTGTTTGTTGCGTTGGTTCAAGCTCTTGTGTTTACGCTTTTATCTACAACATACATTTCAATGGCAATTAAAGAAGAGTAGTTTCGTATTCCCTCTCCCCCGGAGAGGGCTAGGGTGAGGGTTTTATAATCTGAAAATTCGTTATAATATAATATAAGGAGAAAAATTATGGCAGTAGAACAATTAGCAACTTTGGATTTAGCAAAATTAGGTGCAGGTATTGCAATCGGTTTTGGTGCAATCGGCGGAGGCTTAGGTCTTGGTATTGCGACAAAAGGTGTTTTAGAAGCAATTGCACGCCAGCCTGAAATTAAAGATGAAGCTTTTAAAAACTTTATTTTGGGTGCCGGTCTTGCAGAAGCTACAGCTATTTATGCTTTGCTTATTGCGTTGTTGTTAATCTTTGTTAAATAGGTACAGGTAATGTTAGAATTTAATGCCACGTTCTTAATAGCGATGTTCAGTTTCGTAGTTTTCATTTTTATAATGAATGCGATATTTTATAATCCGATTTTGAATATTATAAGAAAGCGTGAAAACTATATCAATTCAAACTATGAAGACTCTAAACGATTTGATTCCTCCGCTAAAGAATATGCGGATACCAGGTCTGCAAAAATAGAACAAACCCAAAAAGAATGCCGGCATGATATCAGGATGATTATTTCAAAGGCGCACAGCGAAGCCAATGCAAAAATCAGTGAAGCCAGAGAAGCGACAAAAGAGATTGTTCGTAAGAAAAAAGAAACTTTAGCTGCTGATACTTCTGCTCTGAAGACTACCGTAAAAGATACTGTTGTAAAAGATTTGGCATCAGTTATTGCAACGCGGCTTTTGGGCAGGGAAACAACAATTGACCGAGTGGATTATGATGCGATAGATAAGGTGATGGACTAGTTATGCAGGAATTTATTTCGATTTTAAAATACATTCTTCATTCAAATATAATTAACTTTGTATTGATGATGGTTATATTGGTTTGGCTTGTTCGTAAACTGAATTTGGGCAAGACTTTTGATGATTCGGTTTCTGTTGTTGAAGCTGGAATAAAGAAGTCTGATGAGGCTAAACAAAAGGCTCTTCAAAATCTTGATGATGCTAAGGCATTGATGGAACGTCTGCCTGCTGATATCAAAGCGATGAAGCTTTCCGGCGAGAATAAAGGTGAAATTTTCAAACAGGAAATTGAAAATAACGCCCAAAAAACCATCTCTAATATTAATCATAATGTAGAGCATACAATTGAGGTTGAAGAGAAAAAGTTTTCTAATGTCATGATTGATAAAACTTCAATTGCGGCGGTTGAACTTGCAGGTGCGCATATTATAGATTTGTTGAAAGCTGATCCCGAACTTCATAATAAGTTTATTCAGGACAGTTTAGACGAAATTGATAAGGTGAAATTATAATGGAAAACAGTGTTTTTGTTTCAAAAATTGCAAAAGTATACGCCGGGGCGTTGTTTGATACCGCCGAGGAGAGTAATTCTTTGGAGCTCTTTAAATCTCAGATGGAAGAAATTTTAGAGGTTCTGAATTCTTCTGAGGATTTGCGTATTGTTGTTTCAAATTCATCAATTGCTTTGTTCAAAAAATTTGAAATCTTTGAGTCCGTATTTGCCGGAAAAATAGATAAAAAACTCTTAAATTTTTTAAAAATATTACTTGAAAAAGGTAGATTTTTTGAACTTGAGGGGATTTATTCGGCTTATTGTGAGATGCTTGCAAAAAGAAGTAATTTGAAAGTTGTTGAGATATTTTCACCGATAAAGTTGAATTTTGAAAATAAATCAAATGTGTTATTTAAGCTTGAGCATAAATTCGGTTGTGACATCAGACCGATTTGGACGATTGATGAATCCCTGATTGCGGGATTAGCTTTTAAATTTGATGATACAATTATTGACACGAGTGTAAAAGCAAAACTAAAAGATTTAGAAAAGAATATTACAAGGTAGGGAGGTTAATTACATTATGGTATTAATAAAACCTGATGAAATCAGCTCAATTATAAAAAATAAAATAGATAATTATGAATTACAAACAGAAGTTGCAAATACCGGTACCGTACTCGAAGTTGGTGACGGAATCGCAAGGGTTTACGGTTTAGGCTCGGTTATGGCAAACGAACTTGTCCAATTTGAAGACGGACTTGGTACTTTGGGTATTGCAATGAACCTTGAAGAAGATAATGTAGGGGTTGTTGTTTTGGGTGAATGTACTCATATCAAAGAGGGTACAATTGTTAAAACTACAAACAAAATTGCTTCTGTTCCTGTAGGTGACGGGTTAATCGGCAGAATTGTTGATCCGACAGGGAAACCTTTGGATGGAAAAGGAGAAATTCCTTATTCAATTGTTCGTCCGATTGAAAGAGTTGCACCGGGGATTGTTACAAGAAAATCCGTTCACGAACCCTTGCAAACAGGTTTGACTGCAATTGATGCGTTGACTCCTATTGGCAGAGGTCAGCGTGAACTTATTATCGGTGACCGTCAAACAGGAAAAACCGCCATTGCGATAGATACAATTATTAACCAAAAGGGTAAAGATGTTATTTGTATATATGTTGCAATCGGTCAAAAAGCTTCTACCGTAGCACATCTTGCAAAGACGTTGGAAGAGCATGGGGCAATGGCTTATTCAATCATTGTATCTTCTACCGCTAATGAGTCTGCTCCGCTGCAGTATATTGCACCTTTTGCAGGGGTTGCAATTGGAGAAGAGTTTATGGAACAGGGTAAATCAGTTCTGATTGTATATGATGATTTATCTAAGCATGCTCAGGCGTATCGTGCTATGAGTCTGCTGCTTAAAAGACCACCGGGACGTGAAGCATATCCCGGGGATGTATTTTATCTTCACTCAAGATTATTGGAGCGCGCGGTTAAGTTAAATGATGAACTTGGCGGCGGCAGTATTACGGCGTTACCTATTATTGAAACTCAGGCAGGTGACGTATCTGCTTATATTCCGACTAATGTAATTTCTATTACGGACGGACAGATATTCTTGGAATCTAATGCGTTCAATGCCGGGGTTCGTCCTGCGATTAACGCTGGGATTTCTGTTTCCCGTGTTGGTGGAGCTGCTCAAACCAAAGCGATTAAGCAGGTCGCGGGTAAGTTAAGACTTGATTTGGCGCAATTTAGAGAACTTGAGGCTTTTGCTCAATTTGCTTCCGATCTTGATTCTTCAACTAAAAAACAGTTACTCAGAGGACAGAAATTGACGGAAGTGCTGAAACAACCTCAGTATAATCCGCTGAGTGTTGCAGAGCAGGTTTCAATCCTTTTTGCCGCAAATGAAGGCGTTTTGGATGATATTGATAACTCAAAAATTGCAAGATTTAAGAAAGAATGGTTTGTATACTTCAATGCGAATTTCTCAGAGTTGGCTCAACGTTTGAATGAAGGAGCAGGCTTGTCCGATGAAGATAAGAAGGTTTTATCGGAAGGTTTAGCAACATTCAAAAGTACATTTTAACGATTTTGCAAAATCGTTTGTCATTCTGAACTGGTTTCAGAATCTTTGAATTTTGCAAGTTTATAGAGGAAAATCAATGGCAAATTTAAGAAATATCAAAAACAGAATACAAAGTGTTGAAAGCACTAAAAAAATTACAAGGGCGATGAAGATGGTTGCGGCTGCAAAGGTTAAAAAATCCGAAACGGCTGTTAAATCTGCCCGTCCGTATACAAGAGAGCTTGTCGGGATGTTTCAGAAGCTATTAAATTCTGTAACCGAATACAGCAAGGAAACACTTAAGATTAAGTCTGCAATTGATGATTACCCCGCACTGCTTGACAAACGTGAAGTGAAAAATGTCGGTATACTTGTTATAACTTCAAATAAAGGGCTTGCCGGCGCGTATAATGCAAATGTCGTGCGCGATGCTCTGAAACGTATAAAAGATTATAAAGAGCAGGGTATCGGTGTTCATTTGTTTGTTGCCGGTCAAAAAGGAATTTCTGCGTTAAGAAAAAAATGTCAAATTTTAGGTTGTCCGATTGTGAAAAAATATTACTCAGCTATTGATGAGCCTTCTCCAATGGAAGCGCGAGAAATTGCAGAAGATATGGCGGAGTTTTATGTATCCGAAAAAATTGACAAAGTTGAAATTGTGACAACCCGATTCAAAAATATGATGACGTATTTTGTTGAAGATTGGCAGGTTTTACCTGTTGTCGGAGTTATGGATATTCATGAAAGGATTACGGATTCTGTTTTGGAGCCGTTGATGGAATTTTATCCTGATATGCACCATATTTTGCAAAAAATTGTACCGATGTATATGACAAATATTTTTTATCAGGCGTTGCTAGAGGCGCAAGCCAGTGAATTGGCGTCCCGTATGACTGCGATGTCCGCAGCAACTGCCAATGCTGAAAAAATGATTCATGATTTGTCTATTCAGTATAATAAGACAAGACAGACCGCTATTACCCAGGAAATTATTGAAGTTGTTTCCGGTGCAAATTCGCTTAAGTAAATTAAGTTTACTATTGCAGATGACAGTCAATTCAGCAAGACAGCTTTAAAAAAGCTTGTCGGAATTTCCTATATAAGTCCAGTTAATTTTAGCCGTGAATCATCTTATAGCCTGTGAAATTACTCAGGTCTTTTTTAGCTGCAGCAAAAGTTGAAATTTGTGCAGGATTTTTTGCTTCATTTTGAGCTTTTGCGGCTTCCTGTTTTGCCATACGGCGTTTAGTTAAGAAAATGTTTAGTTTTGGAATACCGACACCAAGAACAATTCCTGAGTAAGCATAACCCGCAAGCTGCGCGATAGTTAAGAATTTAAGTTGTTTTCTTGCTGCGTGGTTTTTCGGCAATTCCTTAATCATTTCTCTGATTGTCAAAGCTTCTTTTCCGTTGTTTCTGAAAGCTTTAGCACCCAACGCACTGTGTAAAACTTCTGATCTGGTTTTTAATGTAGAATTTTGAAGCCAGTTCAGAATTCCTTTACCGTTGTTACGGATAAGAGATTTATCTAAACGCTGGGCAACAAGTTTTTGAACAAAATTACCCAAGATTAACCAGTTTGCAAACCCAAGAGTATCCTTGATTGTGCATTCTTTTAATTCGTTATCGTTTCTTGAAGATAAGAATCTTGACATAATGGTTATACCATAGATAAACTTGAATTGTTTAAGAGTTGGAGAATAATCTTTGTATTGAATGGCTTTAATCAAAAGTTTTGGATTTTTGATTAGTTTAAGCGGGTTTTCGATTGTGGATAGAACTCCGGCTCCGAATAATGCCGCAACAAGTCCTTTTTTAGCCTTGAATTTTGCTGATTTATCTTCTTCTCCACCGCCTACAAAACCGCTTTCTCCGGTTTTTAATTTTGTCAGGTACATATTAAGCGGCTGCGCTGAAACTCCGACAGCAGATGCAACACCGACACCGATAAGTGAACGGTTTTTATTCATTGATTTTAGTGATTTTAAGAATGCGTTTTCCAAATAGTTTGAAGTCTTTTCAAAAGTTTCTTTAACTTTTGGTCTTGTGAATATTTTTGGAAGTTTATAAGCATTATCTACGATATAATCAATAGAATATGTTGAAGGGATTTCAGGTGAACCTTGCGGAACTTTTATTTTAAACTTATCAGAAATTCCCTCTACAGATGATGCCAAAATGTTTTGGACATTTTCAGCAGCTTTTTTATTGATTTTCTTAGAGTCTGAGTTGATTTCGTTTTGTAATATTTCTACTGCTTTATCAATTGCTTCAGGAGAGAAACTCAAGGTTCTTCCGTTCGGAGCTTCTACGTGATATTGACCCAATGTTCTTCTTAAATGGGTTTCTATCGGATTAGCTTCTTTTGATGCTTCTGTAAAAATTTTACCTTGCAAATCAACGGTTTCGGCATCTGCGAATATAGAACTTGCTTTGATGTCGTTCTTTGTTAATCCGTAGGCTCCGTTTAGTGCTGTTGCTAAAGCAAGACCTGCACCTGCACCGTAAAGACCTACAGAAGAGTGGTTTGCGGTGCCCAAACCTTCTCTGCGCATAGTTTCAAAACCGGCATTGGCTCCGCGTCCGAAATCTGTTACGGTTCTAGGCAATACCATGAAACCTAAGTCAACGGCACAAGCTCCCCAGGCTTGGTTTGTATCAAAAAAGTTCAAAACTGCAGTCGGGCTTACCCCTGTAAAACTTGTGGATTGTTTTGCCGGTTTTGAAATTTCGTTTTTTGCATATTGAGGTTTAATTTGTCTAATCTTAATGTCGTTTTCTAATTTCATTTTATTTTATTGCCTTTATATTTCTATTCTAACTGAAAAATGGTTTAAATACTTCCGAATTTTGTTTTATTAAGTTTTGTGTAAACGAGCCGCCGAATGGTTGCTGCTGGGCTAACTTTTCCTGAAGTCTTTTTTCCTTTTTGTTAGACTGGGTTCTTGTGTATATTGGGATAAATACTCCAAGTGAAAGAAGTGAGAATGCTAAGTTGCCAAGCTGGCAAATTGCCCTTAGATTTCTGGCTTTCATATGGGTTGCTTCGTTTGCTATAGCACTTAATTCATCAGTTGATTTAATTTTTGTATGTTTAGCCCAATGCCATAGTTTCTGTAGTATATTAGCATTTTCTTTCTTTGGAGTCAAAGTGTTAAGTAATTTTATGCCGTCTTTATTATGTTTTTCCAAATATGTTGCGATACCTTTTGCTGCGTAATCCCCTAAGAAATAGAAACTTGAGAATGTTGCGATATCGCGGATAGTGCTTTCTGTAAGTTCGTTTCCATCTTCTGAGGCTGCAAGTCTGCTTGAGAAGGTTGCAGCAGAAATGAGTCTTGCCTGATCCATAGTAGGGAAGATGTTTTTGAATTGGAACATCTTAAGACTTGGTCTGTCCATTAGCATTGACAATCCTGCAGTTGCCCACATCAGAGGTACTGCAACAAATTTCTTTGCTGTTAGATTTTTCTTTTCTTCAGGTGTTAAAACTCTTTCCTTGTCATCATTATAAATAGGAGCACCTTTTTTACCTGCAACTTTGTGTGTAATCCATCTGTTGATAGGCTGTGCTGCAATTGCTAAAGGTATGATTATTCCGAGCCCTGTAATACTTTTCCAGTTAACAAGTTTTTTCGCTTTTGATATATATTTGCTAAGATCAACGTGTTGACCTTGTTCGGTAATAAGACCTTCTTTGTGCGCCCCGTGAAGAATATCCCCTGCGCTTTCGCAAAGATGGCTCAAGCTGCTTGAGAAGAATTTTTCTTCACCGTTGAATCTAATATTTTCTGCAATACCGCTGTTTTTAACCAAATATCTGTACAAATCTGAGGCATAACCCTCTTTTGGTTTGTCGCTCAGAATCTGTTGTGACATTTTTCTTAGAGCTTTGTTGTACTCTTTGTTGCCTGCAAAAATATCGCTGAATTTTTTTAATCCGCCGTTTGAGATATCGCCATCAACACCTTCAATATTATCAAACATTGATTTCAGGGTGTTGAAGACACGTTCTTCTTTTGTAGCTCCTGTCGCTTGGTTAAAATACGAATTTACTTTATCTATCGCATCACTGTTTGCCCAGCTTTTAGCAAGATTAGACTTGTTGAACAGTCCCATTATCGGTCTGTGTAAAAGTTTAGCTGCACCGTATACTACATAACTCGGTATTATACAGTTAATTAAAAGTCCAGAACCTTCACGTCTTAAAGCTTCAAAACCTCCGATAAAGTTCAATTTTCTTTTTGGTTTTTCTTGTGTTTCAGTATTCTTATCTTCTTTTTTTGAGCCGATAACTGTTTCAAATATTGATCTAGGAACAATTGCGGTTGATAAATCAAGTACAGCAACGTTAATCATCGGAGATTCTTCGCATTTTTGAATCCCTTTAACCGCCGCCGCGCCGAGTTTTTGTCCAAGCCCGGTGAAATTTGGCTGCCCCATATTACGCGCAACATCGTGCTGCTTTTGGGGTTTGTTATTTATATTTACACTACCTAATTCAACTTTATTTATCATAATTTTTATTGTTTTATTTGCCGAATGATTTTATTATAACCAAACTACATGCTATTGAAAAGTCCTCAAGATTAAAAATTGCGCGTTTTTGGCTAAATGTAAAATAATTGTAAAGATGAATTTTTGTATAATTTTATAAAAATATGATTCTTTAAACCGTTTTCTGATAAAAAATG
>JAMPCZ010000130.1 GCA_023665935.1 Muribaculaceae bacterium
GAAGGAAAAGTTGATGCCTACGGTCAAAAAGGTGATTTGTACCTTATAATCACCCCTAAAGATTCTGAGTATGAAATTCACGGCTCTGATTTAACAAAAGAGGTTGAAATAACCCCTCCGGAAGCTGTTTTAGGCTGCAAAAAAGAAATAAAAACGCTTCACGGAAAAATTACAATAACAATTCCTGAAATGATTTCCAGCGGTAAGACGTTACGTTTAAAGGATTTGGGACTACCTAAAAAATCCAGCGGTTACGGGGTACTAAACGCAAAAATAAAAATCGTTTTACCTGAAAACCTAAGCAAAAAAGATGTTGAACTGTATAAACAGATGGATAAATAGTTTTTACACAAAACACGACATAACAAACCCTCTCCCGAATTTCTAACTTTCGCATCAGCTCAAGTTGAAATTCAACCCTCTCACAAAGAGAGAGGGATTTTGTGTTACAATAGAACTATGAAAAGATTATATTCAAAGAACACGTTAATCAATGCAAAAAACTTGCGAACAACCCAAACTGAGTTTGAAAATATATTATGGCAAAGAATAAGAGCAAAGCGATTAAATGGTGTGAAATTTAGGCGTCAAGTTCCGATAGGCAATTACATCGCAGATTTTGTAAATTTGGAAACAAAATTAATTATTGAACTAGACGGTTCTCAACATTTAAACGAACAAAGTACAATATATGATAATAATAGAACAAAAATTTTGCAAGAAAAAGGTTATACACTTTTACGAATATATAATAGTGAGATAACAAATGATATTGATACCGTTCTGAATTATATAATGAATGAGTATAATAAACTAATCTAACAACCCTCTCTCTTTGTGAGAGGGTTGAATTTCTTAATGAACGAATGTGAATTTAGAAATTCGGGTGAGGGTTCCGTTCCAAAATTTTGAAGTTGTGGTTATTATTCATCATCAAAACAAGTTAATTCTGAAACCGTAGTATCCAAAACATTCGCAATTTCTATTAGCGTATCGAGTGACGGTTTTGAAAAAGCAACTTCAATTTTACCGACAAAATTCAACGACAG
Source organism: Muribaculaceae bacterium (assembly GCA_023665935.1). Classification (GTDB taxonomy): domain Bacteria; phylum Cyanobacteriota; class Vampirovibrionia; order Gastranaerophilales; family Gastranaerophilaceae; genus Zag111. The sequence goes on from JAMPCZ010000130.1 coordinate 1,050, forward strand.
ATTAAGCCTGTCGGCAAGATCTTGTTGAGTAAGCCCCAACTCTTTTCGTCGACTTTTGATATTCTTTCCTAAATTTTTGTAAAACCCATCGTTCATATACGTACAGTCTATACGTAAATATTTGTAAAAAATACGTATTGTCAGTACGTAATTAATGCTATGATTTAAAACGGAGGATGATAAGATGAAAAAAAATATAGCCTTTACTTTAGCTGAAGTGTTAATCACGCTCGGGATAATCGGAGTAGTCGCAGTTCTAACAATTCCGAACTTAATGGCAAAAATTCAAACAAAAAAACAGTATCCCAATTACGTGCAACACAATCTATTTTGGCTCAAGCTTTTCGAATGGCAGAAGAAGAAAACGGAGATTCTACGAACTGGGGATTTAAACGAAACAATGCAGATGCAACAATTATTGCAGACAAACTAAGACCTTTTATTAAAATTGCAGTGGACTGCAAACAAGAAAATTCAGATAAATGCTTTCCAAATGCGACTTATAAATCGCTGAAAGGGGGCAATAACCTTAATTACGCAACAAAACCAAATTACTATAAATTTACTCTTAATAACGGTGTAGCCGTAACATTCAGAGGACCTTACGACAGGGAAGAAGATTCCATCTTAATCGTAGTTGATTTAAATGGGAAAAAACCTCCAAACGTATATGGAAAAGATGCTTTTTATTTTGTTTACAGCAATGCATCAGTTTTTCCGGTAGGAGCACCTGATTGCTCAAAATATCTTTGGTTTGATTGTAGCTATGAAACTACTTGCAAAATGACAGGTTCGGGCGATGGCTGCGCATATTACGTTCTGACAAATCAGAGTATGGATTACCTTAAAAAAAGATAAATTGTTAAAATATCTATTTTACAACTCTAAATAAACCATTGACACATGCCGGATTTACGTGCCACAATAATAGCAGGTTTGAGGGGGATATTTTATCATGGTTAAAGAAACATACTTACACGACAAACACGTTAATTTAGGAGCAAAAATGGTTGATTTTGCAGGCTGGCACATGCCTGTACAGTATTCCTCCATTATTGAAGAACACAAAACGGTTCGCGAAAATGTCGGATTATTTGATGTTTCGCACATGGGTGAAGTTTTTATTTCAGGTAAAGACGCCACCGCATTTTTAAATAAAATTGTCCCGCAAGATATTGAAAAGTTAGAGTTTGAAAAAGCTGTTTACTGCCAATTACCGAACAAAAACGGCGGACTCATAGACGATTTAATTATCTATAAACTGGGAATTGAATACTACCTTGTCATATGCAATGCATCTCGTATTGATGAGGATTTAAATTGGATTGTCAGAAACAAACGCGGAATGGATGTAAAAATAGACAATCAATCACATAACTATTCACTATTAGCAGTTCAAGGACCGCGCGCAATAGATTTGATGAGAAAAATGGGTTATAACATTGAAAATCAAAAATCTTTCACAATAAAACCCGCAGTCATTGAAGGGATAAAATTACTTGCTTCTCGCACCGGCTACACGGGAGAAGACGGGTTTGAACTACTTGTAGAAAACGAATATTCAGAATTTCTGTGGGATGAAATTTTGAAAGAAGGAGAAGAATTCGGGATTAAGCCAATCGGGCTTGGTGCTCGCGACACTCTAAGACTTGAAGCAGCACTCCATCTTTACGGCAATGACCTTGATGAAAACACAACTCCGATTGAAGCAGGATTATCTTGGTCTGTTCCTAAAAACAAACAGGCAGATTACAACGGGAAAGAAGTAATAATGAACCAAATCAAAAACGGGACATCAAAAAAACTTATCGGGTTTGAAATGCTTGATAAAAATATCGCCCGCCACGGATATGATGTATACTTCAACGGCGAAAAAGCAGGTGTTGTAACAAGCGGCTGTGTTTCTCCGACAAAAGGTAAAAATATCGGACTTGCTTATGTAAAAAATCTCAAAGAAATTTGCACAGATTCCGTAATTCAAGTTATGATAAGAGAAAAGTTACACGATGCTAAAGTTGTCAAACGACCGTTTATAGAAAAAAGGAACAGGGTATAAAAAGAGCCTTCGGACTAAAACCCTCAGGATGACACCCAGCCAGTCATTCTGGGCAAAGCGAAGAATCTCAAGCACAACAAAACACAAAAAGGAGAATATAATGAGTTTTACAGAAGATATTTTATGTACAAAATCACACGAATACATACTAAAAGGAGAACCTTGCACAGTAGGCTTAACCGATTATGCAATTGAGCAGCTCGGTGATATCGTGTTCTTAGAATTGCCTGAAGTTGGAGATGAATTTGCGAAAGGTGATACTTTCGCAAACATTGAATCAGTTAAGGCTGCCTCAGAAATTTACATGCCGGTATCAGGCAAAATCGTTGAAGTAAATGAAGGTTTAGTTGACGCACCGGAAAGCCTTAACGAAGACTGCTACGAAAACGGATGGCTTGTAAAAATTGAACCGACAAGCGGGGATGATGATTTTTCAGATCTTATGACATATGCAGATTATAAAGAAGAATTGGAATAATAAATGAATAATTTTTTAGTACATAACAAAGAAATAATAGACGAAATGTGCAAAGCTATCGGAATATCAAATCCCGAAGAATTGTTTGCACAGATTCCGCAAGATGTCCGAATGGCAGAACTTAAGTTGCCGAATGCGAAAAGCGAAATGGAAACTCAAAGATTAGTAAAAAATCTTGCCAAAGAAAACAATACAGACTATGCAATATTTTTGGGCGGAGGAATTTATAACAAATTCATTCCGGCATGTATCTCACAAGTAGCAAGTCGTTTTGAGTTTAATACAGCATACACGCCTTATCAGCCGGAAATTTCTCAAGGTACACTGCAGGTTATGTACGAATTTCAGACAATGATTAGCAGACTGACCGGGATGGATATTGCAAACGCAACAATGTATGACGGCGGTACAGCTTGTGCTGAAAGTATACTTATGGCTTGCAGAATTTCAAAAAAATACGAAGCCTGCGTACTAAATTCACTCAACCCTGAATATAAAAAAATCATAGAAACCTATACAAGCGCGCAATCAATCAAAGTTGAATGGGTTGACGAAATTCCGCAGAACACGTCTAAATTTGCGTGTGTACTGGTTCAAACTCCAAATTATTTTGGCGAAATTATAGAGCCGCAGCCTGTCGACTGTTTACTTGTTGTATGCTGTGATGTTTCAACCCTATCAGCACTAAAAACACCTGCTGAATACGGAGCTGATATTGTAGTCGGGGACACCCAAACTCTTGGAATCCCAATGAATTTCGGCGGACCAAGCGCAGGATTTATGGCATGCCGCGAAAAATTTATGCGCCAATTACCCGGCAGACTTGCTGGCAGAACAGTTGATAAAGACGGAAAACAAGCTTTCTGCTTAACTATCCAAACCCGTGAACAACATATTAAACGCGAAAAAGCAACAAGCAATATTTGTTCAAATCAAGCTCTAATCGGACTTTGTGCAACGCTTTATTTATCTGTTATGGGCGAAAAAGGCTTCAAACAAGCAGGATATTTATCCG
>JAMPCZ010000131.1 GCA_023665935.1 Muribaculaceae bacterium
AGAAAAGAAGGACTTACAGTGGGTCTTGTTCCAACAATGGGAGCATTACATGCCGGACATATGAGTCTTATAAAAAAAGCAAAAGAAACTTGTGATAAAGTAGTTGTTTCGGTTTTTGTAAATCCAATTCAGTTTGGTCCATCAGAAGACTTTGATAAATACCCGCGTACATTAGAAGCAGATTCACAACTTTGTAATAATGAAGGTGTGGATATAGTATTTGCTCCAACTCCTGCCGAAATGTATGGAGAAGGCAACAGGCTATCAAATGACACACTAACTTATGTATGCCCTCCGTTTTTCTATGTTGATAAGCTTTGCGGAAAAACAAGAACAGGTCATTTTGACGGAGTTTGTACTGTTGTTCTTAAATTATTTAATATTGTTCAGCCTGATTTCGCATTTTTTGGTCAAAAGGATGCACAGCAGGTTATTATTGTTAAAAAGATGGTTAAAGACTTAAATGTGCCTATTGAAATCATTCAATGTCCGATTGTAAGAGAAGAATCCGGTCTAGCACTAAGTTCCAGAAACAAATATCTTTCAGAAGAAGGCAAAAAAGACGCTCTTGTTTTAAGTGCTATTCTTAATAATATAAAATCTTGTTTCACAAAAGGGGTTACAGATATTTCTGCATTGAAAGAAACTGCATATGCCTTTTTAACTGATAAACATGATTTAGAATATCTTGAAATTCTTAATAAAAATACGCTTGAAGAAGAAAAAAATGCTTCAAAAGATTCTATTGCATTAATTGCATGCAAAGTTGACGGAGTAAGATTAATCGATAATATTTATTTTGAGGAGAACTAAATGAATAAAGTATTCGGTTTTTTAAAAAGTACAACACAATTTATAAAAGTCATTATTGTATTTTATATCTTAATGATGCTTATATATTGGATACTAAACCTTGCAAACTGTGACTGGAATTGGATGAATATATTTAAACCGGTATTAGACAGCTTTTTAAAAACCGGAGAAAATATATCTGATGGTTCTTTGAATTTGTTTGCTGCAGTTTTTGAATTTAAATATGCCCTTGCAATTCTTATAATGCTGGGACTATATTTACTTACTCATGTTCTTTTCCTTGGAATAGAAAAATTTGAAGATCTTTATGATGATGGCACAAGAGCTGTAAAAAAAATACAAGAAAATGCTTTTAATAAAGCTATGGCTCAAAAAAACACTTCTGAACAGTCACAAATTCAAACTTACAAAATTTTTGTTTCTGCTTCTATTAAGAAAAAGTTTTCACATAAAGAACTAAACATAAATCTTGATGAACAATTAAATATTATGAATAAATTCTTAATGGATAAAACTTCTGTTATTCCTGAGAAATTTGAAAATGGATTTGTTTATACTTTTAACAGATTTAATGATATTGATTTAGTATTAGAGAACTTTTTTAAACTTCTAAAAGCACAAACTCCGCTAAATTATATTATTTGTGTTCAAATCGTAGAAAAAAACATTATTGAAGCTCAAAACAAATTAAAAACTTTGATTAGCTTAAATTTTGAAAATAAAATCAGTATGCTTGCCGATACTTCATATCGTTATAAATTTAATAAAGCTCACAGATACGGAACTTCACAGCTAGGGCTTTTTAATAAAGGAAACGATACATTCGAAGCACACGAGTTTATAGAAATATAATCTTGTTTACAGTATAATTGATGAGGGAAAAAGGAGTATAAAATATGAGATATGATGCAGGTGAAGTTATTACAGCAATGGTAACCCCGTTTAACGAAAAAAGGGAAGTTGATTATGAAAAAGTCGAATCACTTGCATATCAGCTAATTAACACAGGTTCTGATGCAGTTCTTGTAACCGGAACTACAGGCGAATCTCCGACTCTTACCCATGAAGAAGAAATAGAAATTCTTTGCAGTGCAAAAAGAGCTGTTAGTAATAAGGCAAAAGTTATTATGGGAACAGGCTCTAATTCCACAGATACAGCTGTTTTAATGGCTAAAAAAGCAGAAAAAGAAGGCGCTGATGCGATTCTTTCTGTTGTTCCTTATTACAATAAACCATCTCAAAGCGGTATGATTGAACATTTTTCAGCAATTGCAGAAGCTGTTGAATTGCCAATTATATTATACAACATCCCGTCAAGAACCGGTGTTAATATGTCAGTTGATACAGTTAAAACACTTGCAAGAAAATATGAAAATATTGTTGCTTTAAAACAAAGTTTTGGCGATATGGATGTGCTAAGTGAACTTAAGAGTGCATGTCCATCCGATTTTGCAATTTACTCAGGAGATGATAGTTTAACTCTTCCAATGCTTTCACTTGGAGCACACGGCGTTATTTCTGTTGCGTCGCACCTTTTCGGAAAAGAAATTAAATCAATGATTAGAAACTTCAAAACCGGTGATGCCATGACTGCAAGAAATATGCACTTGAAACTTTATCCGATTTTCAAGAAACTCTTTATGGCACCAAATCCTGTACCGGTAAAGGCTGCTTTAGCTTATAAAGAAATTATCGACGATTATGTTCGTCGTCCGCTAGTCGAGTTGACTAAATCGGAAAAAGCAGAATTAATCTTTACATTAGACTCAATCTAAACAACAGGGTAAGATTAATTCGTCGAATTTTTTGATAATAATATTAAAAAGGGGTATACATAAATGAAAAACAAACTAATAATGTTTTGGGCGATTGTACTGTTCGTTGTTGCAGCAATTGTTGTAATCGCAGTCAAGCCTGTAAAACTTGGGCTTGATTTGGTTGGCGGCTCTCGTCTTGTACTGGAAGCGCAGCCTGCAAATAATGCACAGGTTACACCTGATATGATGTCAAGCTTGCAATTTGCAATCGAAAACAGAGTTAACAAACTCGGTGTTTCAGAAACAGTTGTTCAGCGTTCAGGTGAAAAAAGACTTGTTGTTGAAATTCCTGATGTTTCAGATTTGAATCAGGCAAAAGCATATCTTGGCGAAACAGCTGAACTTGATTTCAGAAAACCGGTTATCAAAGTGATTAAAGAACCAAACGGCAACATCAATCGTTTAGAAACCTGGGAAACTACTGGTTTAACAGGTAAAGACTTAACAAGAGCAAATCTTACTACAAATTCTCAAAACGGACAATGGGTTGTAAGTTTAGAGTTTAATGGCGAAGGAACAAAGAAATTTGCAGAATTAACCAAAAATATGGTTGGACAGCAAATGGCAATTTTCTTTAATGGAGAATTACAGTCTGCTCCTGTAATCAGAGAAGCTATTACCGGTGGTCAGGCACAAATTTCCGGCGGAGATAACGGATTTGCATACGAAGAAGCTAAAAAGATGGTTGACCTTCTTAATGCCGGCGCACTACCAGTTCCAGCAAAAATAATTGAAGAAAACACTGTCGGTCCAACTCTAGGTGCTGATAGTATTGCAAAATCAAAAATTGCAGGTGCAATTGGATTGGGTTTTGTAATGATATTTATGGTAGCTTATTATAGAGCTCCGGGACTTATTGCAGATATTGCCCTGATTATATACGGATTGTTCTTATTTGCTTTGTTTAAAGCGATTCCTGTAACTCTTACTCTTGCTGGTATTGCAGGCTTCATCCTTTCAATCGGTATGGCAGTTGATGCAAATATCTTAATTTTCGAAAGAACAAAAGAAGAATTAAGAGCCGGAAGAACCTTGTTTACATCTATTAATTCCGGTTTTGACAGAGCATTTACAAGTATTTTTGACTCAAATATGACAACAATTATTACCTGTATAATTCTTTATTGCTGTGGAACAAGTATTGTTAAAGGTTTTGCTTTAACACTTGCAATCGGTGTAATTGTTTCTATGTTTAGTGCTATTACTATCACCAAAAACTTTATGCACTTAGCTTTTGGCACAGGAAACCTTAAAAATCCTGCATTATTTGGTTTAAAACCGGAAGAAATCGGAGAAGGATTCCAGGCTGTTGAAACAAAACGCGAAAAAGCAAAATTTGGAATTTTAGACTAGGAAAGGAAACTAAAAATGAAATTAAATATAGTAAAATACAGATTTTTATGTTTGGCAATTTCTGCCCTTCTCTTAATTCCGGGAATTGCTGCAATGATTTATTCATCAGTTATTTATGACACACACACACCATTAAAAGTTGGAATCGATTACACGGGCGGCACAACACTTCAATATGGAGTAAAGGAAGATATCACAAATACGAAGCTTACAGAAGTTCGTGAAAATCTTGAAAATGGAGGTATTGAAAATCCTTCTTTGCAGATTATTAATGTAAACTCTACAGAAAATACTGATTTAAAAGCAATTCTTTCTATCAGAACAAAATTTATTGAAGAAGGTTCTGATGAACAAGATAAAGTAACAAGTATTGTAAGCAAGGAATTTAACAATCCTGAACTTGTACAAGTTTCATCTGTCGGACCAACTTTGGGAAAAGAATTATTTAAAAATTCATTAATTGCACTTTCTCTTGCATTACTTGGAATTATTATTTATCTAACTTTCCGATTCCAGTTTGACTATGCTTTAGCTGCAATTTTAGGATTAGTTCACGATACAATTTTTGTATTGGGTATGTTTTCAATTCTTGG
>JAMPCZ010000132.1 GCA_023665935.1 Muribaculaceae bacterium
GGGGGGGGTAACCTTTTAAGGCTTGTCTTTCCTTACTTTACACGATTTGAAATTATCTGCCCCCTTGATGGGGGAAGCGGCTTTGTGTACGGACGTAGCGAAGCGAGTCCGGATAGCGAGTGGATTGAGTGGACAGGAGCGGAGCTCCGAAAACGAAATTCCACGAGCGTGGAACAAATCCAAGACAGTGGCACGGAGTGCCGTAGGGGGTGTCAGTATCGGAGAGTGTCGGACTGGATTGCTTCGCATACGCTTGCAATGACGACCCCATTGCGAAAGATTCGTCATTGCGAGGAACGAAGTGACGAAGCAATCCAGGTCAAACTCGTGCAAGTATTTACTGGATTGCCACGTCGGGCAATAGCCCTCCTCGCAATGACGATATTTACCCCTGTCACCCTGAATTTATTTCAGGGTCTATCCATGTTGATTCATCCCGTAAGGGGAAAAAGATTGCAGCGCGAAAAATTTAAGATACTGAAAAAGATCCTGAAACGAGTTCAGGATGACATCAAAGGTGTCAGTTCAAATGACAAATTTTTCGCGCAAATTAATAACCGTCATTGCGAGGAGTGCGGAGCACGACGTGGCAATCCAGCTTTTAATAATCGTGTTGGGGTAGAAACCCCAACCTACATGACTCAGGATGACCATAAATTAATCCCCGCCCCTTGTGGGAGGGGAAGTAAAGGGGAGGGGGTCAATTTTGAACACCTGGATAACGTCCCACTCGAAATTCCTCAAGCAAAAGCTGCATTCACTCTTGCTGAGGTTTTAATCACCCTGGGCATAATCGGCGTAGTTGCGGCGATGACCATTCCAACAATAATTGCTAATACTCATAAAAGACAGTATTCTACGGCTTTCAAAAAATCAATTTCAACATTAAGCAATGCGGCAAGGATGGCAGAAGCTCAATATGGATTTGATTTCGGCGGAATAAACGACTATTGTAACGAAAATTCCGGTTCTGACCATCCTGAATCCAAGCAAACTGCTTGTGCTATTCTTAACGGTACTCTAAAAGGCGTGACTTATTATTATGGATTAGATAAACTTGCCGGGTATGAAATAGAATCGCACTTTGTGGATGATTTATGGTCTTTCAAATCTTATAAGGATGCATTACCTATATACCAATTAGCGGATGGTTCTTTATTAGTTTTATCGCACAGTATCGGCGGACGTGAATGTGGAACCAGGGATTCTGTTATAGAAAATGAAGATGGTTCAAGGGTCGGTTCGGGTTGTTATGGTTTTATTGATGTAAATGGAACTTCATTACCTAACAAGGAGGTTACTTGCTCTAATCAGCCAAGTTATCTTCATCAAAAATCGGCAGGAAATTGTGTTGTTGATTCAAAATCTATGGGGGATATTTTTCCGGTTACCTTTTATAATAACACCGTTGAACCTAATACAAGTGCAGCGTGGTACGTTTACAGGAATTCCAAGTGATAATTGTAGTGAGGAGTAAATATTGTGGATGCAAAAGATTTTAAGATTCTGAATCACCGAGTAGGAACAGAAAATCACGTTTCGTAAACTCAACTGATTTTCTAGTCAGTTCAGAATGACAAAATCTTTTGCATCCTTCTATAACAGTTGTTAAAAATATTTAAGATATACACATATCATTTTTCATATTATTGAAAAAATTTGTACTTTATAAGATAATTTTTCTGTGTAGCTTTTAAACGCTATATGCAGTGTTTACAAAACAGAATAGCGGAGAAAATTAATGGATATATTTTCAATATTTACCTTGTGCGGTGGGCTTGCGTTTTTCCTATATGGTATGATTGTTATGTCGGCAGGTTTAGAAAAAATTTCAGGTGGAAAGCTTGAAAAGCTTTTGGCTCAGTTAACTTCTAGTCCGCTAAAAGGGTTTTTGCTTGGTGTCGGTATGACGATTGCGGTGCAGAGTTCATCCGCGGTTTCTGTTATGCTTGTTGGTTTTGTAAATTCAGGTATTATGAATTTATCTCAAACCATTGCGATTACATTGGGTTCTAATATCGGAACTACTGCAACTTCCTGGATCTTGAGTTTGTCAGGAATACAGAGTACAAACTTTTTCTTAAGGTTGTTAAAGCCGGAGTCTTTCTCTCCGATATTAGCGTTGATTGGTGTTATTTTGTTGATGACAACAAAAAATAATTACTCAAGAAGAAAGCCTGTCGGAGCTTTTTTAATCGGGTTTGCGATATTGATGTTCGGAATGGGATTGATGTCTTCTTCAATGGCTCCGCTTGCTCATGATCCGAATTTTGCAAACATTTTAACATTATTCCAAAATCCGTTATTAGGACTGATGGTTGGTTTAATTGTTACTGCGGTTATTCAAAGCTCTGCGGCTTCTGTTGGTATGCTGCAAGCATTATCTTTAACAGGAAGTATATCTTATTCTGTTGCGGCTCCGATTATTGCAGGGCAAAATATCGGTACTTGTATTACTGCTATGCTTTCAAGTATCGGTGTTAATACTAATGCTAAAAAAGTTGCAGCAATGCATATTGTTTTTAATATAACAGGTGCTGTTGCATTTATTCTTTTGTATGAATTTTGCATTCATTTTGTTAATAAACTTGGAATGATGGCTAATCCGTTCGGTATTGCTATTGTTCACACTATTTATAATGTCGTGACTGTAATTGTTTGTTTTCCGCTAAGTAAACTTTTACAAAGATTTGTAGATAAAGTTATCAAAGACAGTGATGAAGATACCGAAGTTATTTTGGATGAACGCTTGTTGTTAACTCCGTCTATTGCTGTTGCTCAGTGCTATAAAACAACAGGTACAATGGCAAGAATTACAAGGGAGACTTTGGCTTTGTCTGTTCGTATGTTAAAGCAATATAATCCAAAAGTTGCCGAAGTTATTAATAAAAACGAAGTTCTTATTGATAAGTATCAAGATACTCTTGAGGCTTTCTTGCAAAAACTTTCCGGAAAAGAGTTATCAGATGAAGAAAGTAATAAGGTTTCTCAACTTATTTTATCTATCTCTGATTTTGAAAAAATTGCTGATCACGCAATAAATATCTTGAATATTGCAAATAAAATGCATAAAAAAGAATGGAAATTATCGCCGGAAACGATTGAAGAATTAAAACGAGTTGTTAATGCGGTGAAGGAAGTCTTTGATATTACAGTGAATGCTTTTGTTGCAAATGATTTAGCCAGTGCATATCATATTGAACCGCTTGAGCAGGTGGTTGATGATATTGCTTATAATGCTAAGAAAAATCATATTAAACGTGTTAAAAAAGATAAATCTCATATCAGACGCGGGTTTGTTTATGCTGAAGTTCTTAATGACTTAGAAAGAATTTCTGACCACTGTTCAAACATTGCAACAAACAGTATTCAGGCGATTTATTCTTCAATTCCGAAACACATTTTGAAAAACAGCTTGAAAGAAACTGCTAACGCGGATATTCAGCCATATATTGAGGAGTTCAAATCTAAATATGGCGTGGAGCCGATTGTGATTCAAAATTAAGGATAATTTATGGCAATAATAATAAACGAGCAGACTGACAGATATACTTATGAATCGGTTTTTCCTGTTTCTATTGCGGAAACCGATTGTAATGGAAGGGTTAAACTTCCTGTTATTTTGAATTATATGCAGGATATTGCTGAAAAATCCATAAATAAGTATGATGAAAAACTATCTTGTGAATCTCTTTTGAATAACGGATTTGGCTGGTTTTTGATTAGATATCGAGTCGAATTTGACAGAGATTTAAAAAATATAAAAGAATTAAAGGTAAAGACGGAAAGTCGCGGAAGTCAAAGATTAAACGCGTATCGTGATTTTGAAGTTTTTGATAATGTGGCCGGAGAGCGAGTTTTAAGAGCGGCTTCAAGTTGGATGATTGTTGATTTGGGCTCAAAATCTTTGGTTAATATTTCAAAAGATTTTCCCGAATTGTTTACTTTTGATGGTAGGGAAGATGATTTATCTTTGAAAAAACTAAAGAGTTTAGAATCAGTTGATAATGAAAAATCTTTTTCTGTCAGGTTTGATGACTTAGATGTGAATAATCATGTTAATAACACTGTTTATGTGTCTTGGGCGCTTGAGGCTTTGGATTTTGAATTTAGAAAAAACAGTGTGATAAAAAGTTTGGATATTTATTATAAGCACGAAGCAAAATACGGGGATGATATAATTTCGCAAGTTCGATATACTAATGAAAATACTGTGTCTGAGCATGTAATTAAAAATTGTGCAACAGGTGATGAGCTGTGTCTTCTAAGGCTTGAGTACGTATAGCCAAAACCGTAATTTTATGCTACAATGATATTCACAAAACGTAAATAGACAAAGGGAGAATATTTAATGAAAGAGAATGTTTTATCAATGCTTGAAAAAAACACCAAGTTATATGGTGAAAGAATTGCTCTTGGTAAACGTAATAAATATGGTTGGAAAGAGCTTACATATAAAGGTTTGGGAATGCTAACAAGGCAGCTTGCAAGCTATTTAATTACTGATTTGCAAATGCAAAAAGGTGATAAATTTGCAATGTTATCTGAATCAATGCCTGAAATGGGTGCTTGTTTG
>JAMPCZ010000133.1 GCA_023665935.1 Muribaculaceae bacterium
CCCCCGATTTTTCACACTATTATTGAATTTCAACATACTTCTCTCTCCTTTTTTATACTTCTTTAATTGAATTATATCAAAATTATTTCATCCTGACAAGCAAAAATACACCTCACATTTTTATAAACAAATTGCTTAAAATTCCAAAATAACATATAATCTTATTATGAAGAAGTTTGATTTCTTTAATCAATATAGGGATCCGGTAATTGTAGTAAAGGGATATGAGGAGGTTGTGTTTAAGAACAACACATTTTGTCATGTCTTCAAACACTTTGAAGGGTTGCGAAAATTCGCTCACCAAATGGATTTTGACATGTGCCCGATGGACAGTGAAAATATTGATTTATTTTCACCGATATTTCAAGCCGTTGAGTCTAAAGAGAATTTCTTTGCAAGGGTTTCATATTCCTCGACCACTCAGAAAACCGTTTTTTACGATTTTACAGCCGTAAAACGCGGAATCTACACAATTATGTTCTTTGTTGATGTCAGCTCGGATGTTTTGCTAAAAGACAACCAAAAAGAACGTGAAGCCTTCAAAAATAAGCTATCAAAACTTGAAGAAGAAAACGACGAGCTGCAAAAAATTCGTCAAAAAGCCCAGTCGCAGGCAATCAGAATCGCTTTGATTAACAAAGTTTCAAACATCATAAGAGAATCAATGGATATTTCCGTGATTTTAAACTCGGTGCTAAAAGAACTGGCGATAATGTTTGGTGGGTTCAGAACTTATTATGCCTCGTTTGAAAATTCAACATTCAACGTTGAAGAGATTTACGGCGAGAAAAATATCGCAAAAAATACAAAAATACAGTTTGATGCGTACACAATGAAACAATTGAACAGTAACAAGATTTCCATAAGTTATTCCCTAATGGAGTACGCCGGCGCGGAAGCGTTCAAACAATCGGTTTTGCGAATTATTGTACCAATTTTTCATATGCAAAAAATGCTTGGAGCTTTGGTTTTGTTAAGCTACCAAAAACGCGAATTAAATGAAGAAGTTGAAATCCTTGATGCAGTATCATCACAACTGGGCAACGCAATTATAAGAGCAGAACTATATCAAAAAAATGCCAAAAACGTGAAAGAACTAAAAGCCGCCCTGGAAGAATTGAAAGAAACACAATTACAACTGATAAACTCCGAAAAAATGGCATCTTTAGGTCAATTGGTTGCCGGCGTAGCACACGAAATTAATACCCCGGTCGCATCAATTAAATCAAACAATTCTATTATTTCTAAATTGATTTCCAAAATCGAACAGGAAGATTTACGCGAGATGTTCACACAAATCATCGCAATTGACTCAGAGGCGATACAACGCATAAGTAATATCGTTATTTCACTGAAAAAATTTGTCCGATTAGATGAATGTGAACTTCAAAATGCAGATATTAATAAGGAAATTAACCTCACACTTGACTTGATTCAACACGAAACCAAAAACCGCATCGAAATCGAAAAAAATTACGGCAATATTCCACCGATAAAATGCTATCCGAATATGCTGAACCAAGTATTTACAAATATATTGGTCAATGCCTGTCAAGCAATAGAAGGTAAAGGAAAAATAATTATTACAACGGAATATAGTGACGGAAAACTTATTGTTAAATTCAAAGATAACGGAAAAGGGATTTCAAAAGAGAACCTAAATAAGATTTTTACAGTCGGCTATACTACAAAAGGTGTAGGAGTCGGCACCGGATTGGGGCTGGCAATCAGTCAAAAGATAATAGACAAGCATAACGGAAAAATCAAAGTATTGAGTGAAGTTGGCGTGGGTACGAAATTTATTATTACTATCAATTGTTAGTAGTAAACATTTAAGAAATGTTACAAACTTGAACCCAATATTTATAAATCAGAGGTTTTATTAAAAAAACAATTAAAATATTTTTTAAAATATTGGATAAAATTGATGATTTAATCTGAAATATATGTTATAATAGTAGTACAAGTTAAATAAGTGTCAGTATTACCCTTAATTATTTCTGACATCGCTGACGCAAAACAAAGGAAAATAAAAAACAGTTTATGAATTGTAAACAAAAATTAATATATAAAAGATAAGTAGGCAATAATTTTTAAAAGGAATACTTTATATAAAGGTAGGTGTGATAAAAATTATTGTGTAGTGTCGGAGGAAAATAATGACAATTAGTGTGAACAGTAAGAAAAAACAAGTTAAGAAGACATTTGATGAGCTATTGACTGATTTGAGAACAAGCAACTCAGAAAAAGTTAGATATAATGCAGCTCGTATTTTAGGCGAAATGGGCGATTCAAAAGCCGTTGAGCCATTAATTGATGTTCTTAAACACGATAAAAACGGTTCAGTAAGATTGTATGCAGCAAGAGCCTTGGGTGAATTAGGCGATTCATCTGCAACAATCCATTTGATTGAATCTTTACGCGAAGACCGCAACGTTGACGTTAGAGTTCGTGCAGCTCGTGCGTTAGGTCGTTTAGGCGGAGCTATCGTTGTTGAGCCGCTTGTTGAATCTTTGAACGATGAAAACCCTCAAGTTTGTATCACTGCAACTGATGCCTTAATCGAAATCGGTGATGTCGCAACTGATGCTTTGATTGCATCCTTGGATCACGAAAAAGTTAACGTAAGATGTGATGCAACTCGCGCTTTGGGTGAAATCGGTAATAAAAAAGCTGTTGATAAAATTATTAACATGCTTTACGATGAATGGGTTAACGTTAGAATTTACGCAGTAACTTCATTAGGTAAACTTAATGATACAAAAGCTGTTCCGGCTTTAATCGATGTTATGAAAAACCGTTCAGAAAACGAACTTGTACGTGCAGGTGCTGCTGCTGCTTTAGGTGTACTTAGAGATCAAAGAGCATTGATGCCTCTAAGAGAATTGATTATGGAAGCTGAAGAATTAGGTGAACTTGAAGACACAGCTTTAAAATCATTCAAGAAAATCATGGCAGCAAATTGGCAATCTATTCCTGGGGCTACTCCTCAAAAGAAACCGGCAGGTACATTCTAATCAGCTAATGGTTGTTTACTTATATAAGAACACTAGCGGAACCTCTCAGGTTCCGCTTTATTTATGCCGACGTGGCAATCCATTCTATTTTTCCTCCTAAAACTCTTTAAAAAACTCGTTCAAATCTATATTCAAAGCTCTTGCAATTTTTAAAAACTGAAAAATAGTCGGGCACTTTAACCCTCGTTCAATATATCCTATATGTACGGCAGTACAGTCAACTTTTTCTGCCAACTCCTCCTGAGTCATTCTATTTCTGATTCTTTCAATCTTTAGATTCAAACCATATTTTGCTAGAAACTCGTTTTTATCCATTTATACATTATATTAACTTGACAACAATCGCTCAACAAACTATACTTATTTTATATAACTATAGTTATAATATAGAAAGAAGAGGAGTAATTATGCAATTAAAGTTATACAAGAATGACGATATAAATACCCTCTCCCTGGGAGAGGGCAGGGTGAGGGTTCGGCATGCCTTCACTCTTGCAGAGATTTTAATCACCCTTGGCATAATCGGCATAGTTGCAGCAATGACTATTCCTAATTTGATTGCAAATACTCGTGCGCAACAATATCGCTCGAAATTTAAGAAAACCATTTCGACATTATCGCAAGCTGCGCGAATGTCACAGGCTCAATACGGTTTTGATTATGCAGGAATCACTCAAGTTTGCAGTGTAAAAGGCGGCTCCGAACATCCTGATAATAAAATGAGTGTATGTGCAATTTTGAATGGAACATTAAAAGGATACACGTATTTCAATAGCGCAACAAATATTCCAATGAGCAAAGGAGAAAGATATTCAGTTGAATCTCCGTTTATTAAAAATACAGTAACCTCAATGAGCATTCTATCTAATGCACACGCCTATGTACTATCAGACGGAACTATTGTAGCATTTTCTCCCAATTTAGAAAAAACATTTGCAGCCTTCAAGTTGGGAAAATTATTACTGACACACATAGTGGCAATTATATGGATGCCTGCGCAGGCTTCATTGATGTCAATGGCGTAACACCCCCCAATAAAGAGGTTAGTTGCTCAAGCGGCTCAAATAGTTTGAGTAGAAACGATTGCATTGTTAAAAATGATGCGCAGCACATGACAGATATTTATCCGATAAGATTCCACGACGGAATTGTCGAACCGGCAACCGCAGCAGCAAGATACATTTTAAAAACAGCAAAATAGTCTTGACTAATACCGTATAAAAATTTAAGATTCTGAATAGATTTCAGAATGACAAATTTTTATACGCAAAATTTACAAAACCTTTTGTACGTGTTAGAATTTAAGCAACAAAAGGGGGATTTTATGGTAAGAGCAATAGTAATGGTTATAGATTCAATGGGAATAGGCGCAATGCCTGATTGCAGGGATTTTGGTGATATTCCTGAATGCAATACACTAAAACACGTTTGCGAATTCAACAAAGGATTATATGTTCCAAACCTTGAAAAAATGGGGCTTGGAAATATCCAAAATTTTGAAGGTATCA
>JAMPCZ010000134.1 GCA_023665935.1 Muribaculaceae bacterium
CCTCAACCGCGAGCTTTTGAAGAAGCTTACAAACCGATAGTTGAGACAACGGCATTTTTAAATCGTGATAATGCAAAAATGGAAATTGACAGAGTTTTAAAAGTTTTTGTTAAAGAAAGAAAACCTGTTTATATTGCTATACCTATGGATATTGCAACTTTAGAAATTTCAGACAGAGTTGTAGATTATAACTGGACAAGCGATTCTGAAACTCTAAAAATCGTTATTGAAAAAATCGCTGACAAAATTCGTCATGCAAATAAACCGGTAATTCTTGGAGATACTCTTATCAAAAGATTTGATGCAAGAATTGAATACAAAGAATTTGTAGAAACTTGTGGAATCCCTGCGACAAATTTCTTGATGGGAACAAATCTTATCAATCAGGAATACCAAAACTATTTGGGCACATATTTTTCTAAGTTTAGAAATCCTCTTGCGCAGGAATGGCTTGAAAACACAGATTGCTTAATTGCAGTAGGTGCAATTTACAGTGATATTAATGCAAGCGGATTTAACCTTCCGTACAAAATAAATTCACATATTGCAATCTACGGAACATATACCTATATAGAAGGTCAAAAATACGATAACATTAAAATGGCAGATGTTCTTGAAGGATTAACAAATGCAGTTGAGCCGAGAGAATTTGTCATCGAAAAACCCGAAATCGGGTATAAAAAAGTTGAAGTTGTCAATGAAAAATTGACCTCCAACTATATTTATCCAAGAATACAGGAATTCTTAAGACCAAACGATATAATAATTGCAGAGACCGGAATTATTCCAAACGGAGTCGGATTAATGAAATTCCCTGCAAGCGCAGAATTACATACACAGACACTCTGGGGTTCAATTGGCTGGGCAACACCTGCTGCATTGGGTGCAAGTATAGCAAACCCTCATTCAAGAGTAATTCTTTTAACAGGAGAAGGCTCTCATCAGCTTACGGCAATGGAAGTCGGAAATATGCTAAGGCAAGGGGTTAAACCTGTAATTATTGTACTAAATAACAACGGCTACACTATTGAAAGAATCCTTTCAAACAGTCCGGATGACAAGTTTAATGACATTTTGCAAATGAATTACTCAAAATTTGCAAGAGTGTTTGAAGGGGATGTATGGTCTACAAAAGCAGAAACTGAAGATGATTTTGATAAAGCACTCAAAGTAACACAAATTATGAATAAGCTTTGTTATATTGAAATCTGTACCGACAAAATGGATACGCCGGAATTTACAAAAGAAATTTTTGCGGGATTAAAGGCAGAGAAAAAGTGTAACGAACTTGAGAAACAAACAGAAACTCCTACCCTCACAAAAGATGAAAATAGGAATTATGGAACAACAATACACGAAAGCTTACGAAAAGGCGACTGATTGTCATTCTGAGCAAAGCGAAGAATCGCCAGTTTTTGACATAGATTCTTCGGGCTAAAGCCCTCTGAATGACAGGAATAGTACCAGGTGTAAAAACAAAAAACATATTGGAGAAATAAATGGAAGGTAAATTATTTGTAATATCCGGCTCATCCGGAGTAGGCAAGGGAACTGTCATCAAAGAATTTTTAAAGAAACATCCTGATTTCAAACTTTCCGTTTCTTGCACAACAAGAAACCCTCGTGAAGGCGAAGTAGATGGTGTAAATTATTTCTTCCTTACACGAGATGAGTTTAAGGCTTGTATTGAAAGAAATGAGTTTCTTGAATGGGCAGAGTTTTCCGGAAACATGTACGGCACACAAAAAGCGTATGTCGAAAAAAAATTAAGCGAGGGCAAAAACCTCATTCTGGAAATCGATACACAGGGAGCGCTTAAAGTTAAATCTCTCATGCCGGAAGCGCAATTGATATTTATACTCCCGCCATCTATTGAAGAGCTGGAAGCAAGACTTCGCGGACGACATACAGAAACAGAAGAAGCTATCCAAAAAAGATTGGAAACCGTAAAATCTGAGATGAAGAATGCGGAACATTTTGACTATAAAATAGTCAATGACAGCATTGAGAATGCTGTCATTGAGATTGAAAAAATTGTGTTATACTAAAGTTTTATATTCCGCAAGAATATCATCAACATATGCTTTAAAATTAATCATATAGACATCTTGATCATTACCTTTTTCATCCGTTGCCTTAAAGATATGCTTTTTATTTTCAGCTGAATTTATTCTTTTATTAAGTCGCCTATATGTACTGTTTTCATGTTCTCTTTCACTGGATGTATTACATCCTTGACGACCTAATCCATTCTCATCATTATCACTGTATTCTTGATTCTCTCCGACTTTACTCACTTCATTCGTTAGCCCGTTTGCCCATCTAGCATTAACTGTTTTCACAGCTTCTTCCAACTTAGATTTATCCAGACCGTCATCACCAGCTGATAGCGCAGCTACAACCATTTCACCCAGTTTAGCAAATCTTGTATCTTTAATATAATTCCAATACTTTTCATGTGCATCTGTACCTAGTTCAATATTATAGTCTCCACTATATAAATCTCCAAAAGAAATTCCCGCGCCTGCTATATTATAGTCATCTTTATCATTTTTACCACCCCAAACTCTAAGACCACCATCTCCAGAAGACAATTTAGAGTTTTTCGTTATATACTGCGAATTGCTGGAACCAATTCCAAAATCTTGAGGCCAAGAAACTTTTGATAATTCTATTTTAGCAACTTTTTGTGCAGCTGTTAATTCAGTCACCTTCTCAGTATCTATTGTTTTACCAACACCTTCCGCCTCCAAATCAGCTTCTGTTTCTGCGACAATACCACCAAATAAATTATCACTACCTAAAAATTCATATTTGTCTTTATAAGTATTTTCCATAATTTTTGCACCGGCAAGTCTACAAGCCTTATACAACTCATCAAAATGTTCTGCACATAATGTAAAATCCACGCTATCAAGCTTGTTTCTTAAGCTTTTAAGCTGTTCTTTCATAGTTTCATCTTTCAACATTGCATTATTTGCTAATTCACCGGCCCTAGCAGAAAGCTTTGACTTTAAAGTTTTTGCAAAATTTTCTAGACACTGCTTAGCTTGATTTTTTCCATCTTCAGATAAAGATTTGACTTCATCATATTTTGCAAGAACAGTATGCATCAAATGTTTACCATTAGAAGTATTTGAATTCCAGCTACTCAACAAATCAAGAATTTCAATATCTTTAGAAATTGCCACTTTTTCGATTACTTCAGACGCTTCACCAGCAGATATTGCAGATGCTAATTCCGGAATTGAATCATCCAAATCGGTTTCTGATTCATACCCAATTCCGGCAAAATCTTTTTTCAAGGATTCAATTTTGCCTAAGTTATTTTTAATTGTATCTTTATACTGATTATAAAGAACTTTTATTGCATCTAACTTTTCTTGAGGTTTAGATGGAAGGTGTTTTAAATCATAATCCAAGCTATCACGTTCTGCCGTAGACAAAATGTTTTCATCCTTAACAAGTCCATTCAATAAATCTCTGATAGATTTGATTTCACGATTTAATTTTGTTTTCTCAAGAGCTTGAGCTTTCTTTTCTTCATCGGTTAATTTAGATGAAGACGATGAAGATGATGAGCCACCCCAGCTATCACCGACAGCACCCATATTAAAACCATCACCCCAGGTTGAGCCCATTCCGCCAAATCCGCCGACTCCACCAAAGCCACCAAAGCCGCCGCCAAAGCCAAAGTTACCCCAGCTATTCCACATGTCGCCCCAGTTTACACCGTTTCCCATTTTCTTATAACTCCTTTGTTCTTACATCTTTCCATGTATTACGGCATTTTGAGGTTAAAACTTTAGAAAACTGCCGCATTTTGTTACAAAAGTTTACAAATAAAGGTTTCATTTACAATACAATGCTGGCGGCGCTTTTCAAGCGCCGCCAGCATAAAATTCTATCTTACATCAATTAACTAAATACAAGAGATTGCCCAACCAACAAGTGCTCCAACCGCCGCACCAACTCCAGCTCCTATAGGTCCTAGAGAAAGACCCAATGCAGCTCCGGCTTTTGCTCCCACTGCCGCACCTGGTACCCCCTCTGCAACCGCAGTACCTGTTGTCATTGCCCATTGTCCGCCTGTTGAGAATACTCTATTTTTATCTTTTATTTTAAATTTCTTTTGAAGAATCTCATAAGCTTCATCTAATTCTTTACCTGTTGCATCAGATTTATTCAAAGTTGCTTTAGCAGCTTTAATATCTGTTTTGTCATAATCATCGAACTTAAAGTTTTCATTATTAATATTGTCATCAACATATTTAATAATAGCTTTAATCATTTTGTCTTTAGCTCTTTTAATTTTTGATTCATCATCAACTGTTTCGCTCATCAATTGAGTAAAGAATTTGTCGCTATCCCAAATCATGCCTTTGCCTTCTTCATTGAATCCGGCAATAACATCCATTACATTGTATTCATTTACATCTTGAAGCAATGTATCAAATTCTTCCCAGTTACCTTCAGTTGTGTAACCATGAAGACAGTC